>JBIKTA010000047.1:0-9666 GCA_044348315.1 Burkholderiaceae bacterium
CGCGGCGAAGCGGCGATCCGTGTTCCGCTCAGCGAGCGCGTGACCCAGCAGCACGGCTTCTTTCACGGCGGTGTGATCGGCGCGATCGCCGATACCGCCTGCGGGTACGCGGCGCTGTCGATCGTGCCGGATGGCAAGGCTGGATTGACCGCCGAGTACAAGATCAACCTGATGAGTCCGGCCGACGGCGAGCTTTTGGTGGCAGTCGGTCGGGTGCTCAAACCGGGCCGAACGCTGATCGTTTGCCAGGCCGAGGTGTTCGTCGAGAAGGCGGGCGCGCGCAAGCTCTGCGCGGTCGCGTTGATGACGCTCTGCGTGGTCGACACGCTGTCCGCCATTTGAGCGGGGTACCCAATGGTTCTGAACAGCGACAAGATCATGATCCGCGATGCGGTTCGCAGCTATTGCCAGGCTGAGGTCTCCCCTCACGCCGCACGCTGGGACCGCGAGCGTCACTTCCCGCTCGAGGCCCACAGGGGACTCGCCGGGCTGGGCTGCTACGGTGTCATGGTCGCCGAGCGCTGGGGCGGTGCAGGGCTCGACGCCCTGAGCCTGTCACTGATCATCGAGGAGATCGCCGCAGCGGACGGGGGCACGAGCACGGCGATTTCGGTCAACAACTGTCCGGTCTGCAGCATTGTCGAGACCTTCGGAAGCGAGGCGCAGAAGGAAACCTGGCTCAAGCCGCTCGCCTCAGGCGAGATGCTGGGCGCGTTCTGCCTGACCGAGCCGCAGGCAGGCTCCAACGCAGCCGAGATCCGCTGCACCGCCCGACGAGAGGGCGAGTACTACGTGCTCGAAGGCACCAAACAATTCATCACGAGCGGCCGACACGCTCAGGTGGCGATCGTTGTCGCAGTCACCGAACCGGATGCGCCTCCAAACCGCAGGATGTCGGCCTTCGTCGTGCCGACCGACACGCCCGGCTATCAGGTGGCGCGGCTGGAAAACAAGATCGGCCAGCACTCCTCCGACACCGCGCAGATCGTCTTTGAGCGTTGCCGCATCCCGCAAAGCCAGATGATCGGTGAGCCCGGACAGGGCTACCGGATCGCGCTCGCCGGGCTGGAGGGCGGACGGATCGGCATCGCCTCGCAATCCATTGGCATGGCACGGGCAGCGTTTGAATACGCGCTGCGCTACGCACAGGAGCGCGTGAGCTTTGGGCAAGCGATCTTCAACCATCAGGCCGTGCAGTTCCGACTCGCTGAGATGGCCACACGGATCGAATCGGCCCGCCAACTCACCTGGCACGCCGCATCACTCAAGGACGCAGGCCAGCCCTGCATGAAGGAGGCGGCTATGGCGAAACTGCTCGCAAGCGAAATGGCCGAACGCGTCTGCTCGGATGCCATCCAGACCCTGGGGGGCTACGGCGTGCTGAACGACTATCCGCTCGAACGGATCTACCGCGATGTGCGCGTCTGCCAGATCTACGAGGGCACAAGCGACATCCAGAAACTGATCATCGCGCGTGCCCTGGTGGGCGGGGGCGCGGGAACTCGCCAGGGGTAAACGGCCAATCGGCCGGTGGCTCCTGCCTGACCGTCGGGCGCTATCAAAGGCCCGACCCGGCATCAATCGCAAGAACGCAAAAGGCCCGATCCAGCCTCAGTCGTAAAGACGGGCGTCCTCGATCAGCTTGCCGTCATCGGGGAGCGCTCGAGCATCGACGATCTCGACCTCACCCCGCAACCGGGTCTGTTCCCGAAGCACGGCCGCCACCTGAGCACGCCAGGCCTCGTCGGTCTGAGCCTCGCTTCCGAGCGCACAGCGCAGCACCATGCGGTCTTCGCCCAGACGCCCCTCGAGCACCAACCGGCACTTGAGAATTTCAGGAAAACGCCGCGCAGTCGCTGCTACCAGGCCAGGGTGCACGAACATGCCACGCACCTTGGTGGTCTGATCCGCGCGCCCGAGCCAGCCCTTGATACGCAGGTTGGTCCGCCCGCACGCCGAGGGGCGATCCACCGAAGACGGATCGATCGCCGACAGGTCACCGGTGGCAAACCGGATCATCGGATACTCGCGACCGAAGTGTGTGACAACGACTTCGCCCGTCTCGCCCAAGGGCATCGGACGCGAGCCCCCGGGCTCGACGATCTCGAGGAGGATCGCCTCGTCGATGATCATGCCATCGAGGGGTTCCCGCGCCTCATAGGCGATCAGTCCGAGTTCGGCCGTGGCGTACACCGAACGGACCGCGATGCCGCGGTCGGCAAACCAGGCGCGGGTCGACGGGATCAGCGCCTCGCCCGAGACGACCGCTTTTGAGAGCGATGCCGTGTCAAGGCCGAGCTCATCGGCTTTTTCGAGAATCAACTTGAGAAAACTGGGCGTCCCGACGTAGCCTGCCGGCCGCAGACGCGACATGGCCTGCGCCTGCAGTTCGGTCTGACCGACCCCCGCGGGAAGCACCCAGCAGCCGATCGCGTGAAGCCCACCTTCCATGATCCACGCGCCCGGCGAAAGGTGATAGGAGAAGCTGTTGTGAACCAGATCGCCTGGCTGAAAACCGGCCGCGCGCAAGGCGCGGGCCGTCCGATACACGTCGAGCTCGAGACCCTGCGGCTCGTAGATCGGACCCGGGGATTGAAAGATGCGCCGCAACGCCGTCGGCGGCACAGCGAGCATCCCGCCGAGCGGCGGTGCAGCCGCCTGTTGGGCCGCCAGATCGGATTTGCGGGTCACCGGAATCAAGCTGAGATCCTCGATGCGGGCGAGCCCGCCCGCCGGCACGCCAGCCAGCCGCTCGGCATAAAAAGGGGCATTCGTACGAGCATGCAGCAGCGCGGCATTCACCGCCGCGAGCAGATCGGCATTGCGTTCACCCGTGCTGCGGGTCTCCAGTCGGTCGAGCATGAGCAACCCTCTACCTCTCAGGCCAGCCAGCGTTTGCGTCGGCGGTAGGACTTGACCTCGCGGTAGGAGCTCCGCTCCGATGCGGTCGACATCCCCAGATAAAATTCCTTGACGTCCTCGTTGTTGCGCAGATCCTCGGCGCTGCCGTCCATGACCACGCGACCGTTTTCCAGGATGTAGCCGTACTGTGCAAAGCGCAGGGCCACCATGGTGTTCTGCTCGGCAAGCAGAAAACTGGTCCCCTCTCGGGCATTGAGATCCTGCACGATGTGAAAGACCTCCTCGACGATCTGCGGCGCGAGCCCCATGGATGGCTCATCGAGCAAGATGGTGTCGGGTCGCGCCATCAGCGCGCGCCCGATCGCGCACATCTGCTGCTCGCCCCCCGAGGTGTAGGCGGCCTGAGAGTGTCGTCGGAGCTTGAGGCGCGGAAAATAGCCGTAGACCTTGTCGAGCTCAGCCTGCATGTCGCCCCGGGAGGGCTGCCAGGAGTAGGCGCCCGCCATCAGGTTTTCCTCTATGGTGAGGTGCGCGAAGCAATGCCGGCCCTCCATCACCTGTACGACGCCACGGCGCACCAGATCGGCCGGGGTGAGCGCCTCGACCCGCTCACCCTTGAACTCGATCGTGCCCTTGGTCACTTCGCCCCGCTCGCCCTTGAGAAGGTTTGAGATGGCGCGTAGGGTGGTCGTCTTGCCGGCGCCGTTGCCGCCCAGCAGGGCAACGACCCCCCCTTTGGGCAGCGTGAGCGAAACGCCCTTCAGGACGAGGATCACATGGTTGTAGATCACCTCGATGCCGTTGACGCTTAGGACGGGGGCCGCCGCACTGGCGACGGCCCCCGGAGCACTTGCTGAAGAGACGGCGGTCGTCATCGCGCTCACCCCAGGCGTTCCGTGCCGATCAGGAATTGCAGTCTGACGCGGGACGACGGGTCAGCTTCTTCTCGGCCGCATAGCGGTCGGCAGAGGCTTTCACCATCGGCGTGATGATGCTCTCGTCCGCATCGATGAAGTTGGACGACCAGGTGAACTTGGATCCGTCCCAGGTATGGACCCGGGCACGAGCCGAACCCATGTGGTCGGAACAACTGGTCTTGACAGGACTGATCACGCCGTCAAAGCCGAGCGCCTTGAGCCGAGATCCATTGATGTCGAGATTCTCATAGCCCCAGCGCGCCTGTTCACCGGTCATCGGCTGTCCTTTGCCGAAACGCTCCTGCGCCCGGAACACGCCCTCGACCGCGAGCATCGCGCCGACCACACCACGCATGTAGAGCACGTCACCGACTTCGGCACGCGGGCCGGTGCCCTGCCCCTTGCCGTGGACCTTTTCGAGGATCTCCTTGACCACGCCGGAATCACGCGAGGACCCGTGCTGCATCATCACCGAGTTGTAGCCTTTGGCAGCAGCACCGATATCCTTGAGATCAGGCTCAGCCCCCGACCACCAGGTACCAAACACCTTGCTCATCGGATAGCCGACTGCGATCGCCTCGCGAATGGCGGTGGGCGTCATGATTCCCCAGGTCTGAAGAATCACGTAGTCCGGACGCTGTTGCCGAACCTGCAGCCAGATGGCTTTCTGCTCGACACCCGGCGCAGGAATGGGCAGCAACTGCAGTGTGAAGCCGTGCCGCTTGGCGCGCTCCTCGACGATCGGCAGGAGTTCCTTGCCAAAGGGGCTGTCGTGGAAGCCGACCGCGATCCGCTTGCCCTTGAGCTTGTCCCAGCCGCCTTCGAGATTGGCGATATGGCGCAGCACCACGTCGCCGGCAATCCAGTAATGACCGATCAGCGGAAAATTCCACTTGAAGATGCCGCCATCGGCCGAATCACTGCGACCGTAGCCCGACGTGATCATCGGAATCTTGTCCGTCGGGACCTTCTCGGTCAGGGCAAAGGTGATGCCGGTCGAAAGCGGCTGGATGACCGTCGCGCCGCCATGCCTGCCCTTGAGACGCTCATAGCACTCGACGCCACGATCGGTTGCGTACGCAGTCTCGCACTCCTCGACCAGCGTACGCACGCCGTTGATGCCGCCCCGCTCGTTCACGAGCTTCATGTAGTCCCAGTAGCCGTTTGCGAACGGTGTCGCGTTGGGCGCCACAGGACCGGTTCGCCCGGTGAGGCTGGGGAAGAACTGAACCTTGTCCTGAGCGAGCGCGGCCGTAGGCGCCCCGGTCAGGGTCAAGGCAGCCGCTGTGAACGCTGCTGCGGAAAGCACTTTACTCAGGATCATTGCTCGTCTCCGATACATGCTTGTTGATGGATTATGCGAAAAAGCAGGCTGAACAGGATCAATGCGGGAAAGGCCAAAGCCGCAATTTCTGTTTGCCGATGCTCCAGAGCCTCGCGAGGCCATGGGGCTCGGCAATCAGAAACCAGACGATCAAAGCGCCGAAAATCATGTACTCGGCATGCGAAATCAGCGCCGTCGAAATTGTCACGCCAAACAGGCTGCCCGCGAAGGGCAGGAACTGATTCAGGAAGATCGGCAGGATCACGATGAAGGCCGCGCCGAACAAACTACCCATGATCGAGCCCAAGCCGCCGATGATCACGATGAACAGCAATTGGAAGGAGCGCTCGATCGAAAATGCCAGCGGCTCCCATGAGCCCAGGTGGACAAAGCCCCACAGCGCACCCGCCACGCCGACGATGAAGGAACTCACCGCAAACGCGCTCAGCTTGGCGTAGGTCGGGCGGATACCGATGACCGCGGCCGCAACGTCCATGTCGCGGATCGCCATCCACTGGCGGCCGATCGCCCCCCGAACCAGATTCTTGGCCAGCAGCGCGAAGACCACCACGAAGCCCAGGCAGAACAGATATTTCTCGACCGGTGTGTTGATATGCCAGCCCATCACCTCGAGACGACCGACCGCAACGGATCCCGATGAACTGTTGTTGGTGAACCAGGGTATCCGACTGAAGGCCCAGTCGCAGAAGAACTGCGCGGCAAGTGTCGCCACCGCGAGGTAGAGGCCCTTCACGCGCAGGCTCGGAATGCCAAAGACGATCCCGACCAGCGTCGCAAACCCGCCGCCCAGCAGCAACGCCGCAATCAGCGGCATGCCTTCGAAACGGACGAACATGTTGTAGGCCATGTAGGCCCCGACCGCCATGAAGGCGCCCGAGCCGAGCGAAATCTGGCCGCAGTAGCCCACCAGGATATTGACGCCAATGGCGGCGAGCGCGAGCACCAGGAACGGGATCAGGATGGCCTTGTAGACATAGTCGTCAAACATGAAAGGCACGACCAGGAAGGCAAACGCCACCAGCGCGAGCACGAACCAGCGATCCTGGGCAATCGGGAAGATCTGCTGATCGTCCCGATAAGCGACCTTGAATTGACCGTTTTCCCTGTAGATCATTGAGGGCTTCCTCAGACGCGGTCGATGATTTTTTCGCCAAAGAGCCCCTGCGGCCTGACCAGGAGCACGATCAGCGCAAGGACGTACGAGAACCAGATCTCGATCCCACCCCCTAAGAAGGGACCGAGATAAACCTCGGAGAGTTTCTCGCCAACCCCGATGATGAGTCCGCCGACGATCGCTCCCGGCACCGAAGTGAGCCCGCCCAGGATGATGACCGGCAGCGCCTTGAGTGCCACGGTGGTGAGCGAAAACTGGACACCGATCTTGGATCCCCAGATCATCCCCGCCACGAGCGCGGTGATGCCCGCGACGAACCAGACGACGACCCACATCCGCTGCAGCGAGATGCCGATCGACTGGGCAGCCTGATGATCATCCGCCACGGCTCGCAAGGCCCGTCCGGTGGTGGTCTTCTGAAAGAAAAGCGTCAGGGCTGCAACCAGAGCAGCGGCGACCAGCGCCGCGTAGAGGTCCTCCTGATTGATGAGCAGCCCCCCTTGAAAGACCGAGTCGAACACGAAAATCGGCTGCTTGGGCATGCCGATATCGATCTTGTAGACAGCACTGCCAAAGATCGTCTGGCCCAGACCATCGAGAAAATAGGTGATGCCCAGCGTGGCCATGAGCAGCGTCACGCCCTCCTGATTGACGAGGTGTCGCAGCACCAGCCGCTCGACCAGCCAGGCAAAGGCAAACATCAGCGCCGCTGCGATCGCAAAGGCGAGGATATTGGCCAGCCACTTGCTCTCGAACCCCAGCCACATCGGCAACCACTGAGAAAAGCGCGCCATCGCCAGCGCAGCAAACAGCACCATCGCACCTTGCGCAAAATTGAATACGCCCGAGGCCTTGAAAATCAGCACAAAGCCGAGCGCGACCAGCGAATAGAGCACCCCGGCCATCAGACCGCCAAACAATGTTTCGAGGAAAAAGCCCATGGTTGAATGTCTCCGCCTTGGCGATGTCCGGTGTGCGGCTCTCAGTGCTCGGTGCCAAGATAGGCACTGATCACATCGGGATTGGCGCGGACCTCATCGGGCGATCCGTCAGCGATCTTGCGGCCGTAGTCGAGCACGACGACCCGGTTGGAGATGTCCATGACCACGCTCATATCGTGCTCGATCAGTACGATCGTGGTGCCGAACTCGTCGTTGACATCGAGGATGAAGCGGCACATGTCCTGCTTTTCCTCAACGTTCATCCCCGCCATCGGCTCATCGAGCAGCAGCAGCTTGGGCTCCATCGCCAGCGCACGGCCCAGATCGACCCGCTTCTGAAGACCGTAGGGCAAGGTGCCAACGGGGGTCTTTCGCCAGGCCTGGATGCCCAGAAAATCGATGATGTTCTCGACGTGCTCGCGGTGTGCAGTCTCTTCGCGATCGGCCGGCCCCAGGCGCAGTGCCTGCCAGAGGAGGTTGGATTTCATCCGCAGCGTGCGGCCGGTCATGATGTTGTCGAGCACGGACATGCCCTTGAAGAGTGCGAGATTCTGAAAAGTGCGTGCCACCCCCAGGCTCGCCATCCGATGCGGATTGACCTCAGCGATCGGCTGTCCGTCAAAGATGAATTCGCCTTTCTGGGGACGATAGGCGCCGTTGATGCAGTTGAGCATCGAGCTCTTCCCCGCCCCATTGGGACCGATGATGGCGCGGATCTCGCCGCGCCGCACATCGAAGGAGATGTCGGTGAGCGCATGGACGCCGCCGAACGACAGACTCACGCCCCTCACCTCCAGAATCAGATCGCGCGCCGCATCGTTCATGACCGTCCTCCCTGAACAGCAAAGGTCCGGGCATCATGAATCCTGAGGGTGGCCGAGACCTTGCCCGTGCGCCCATCCTCGAACCGCACATCGGTCTCGATGAACTGCTCGCTCAGACCACCATAGAGCGCGTCAATCAACGGCCGATACTTGCCCTCCACGAAGCCGCGCCTCACCTTGCGGGTACGGGTCAGCTCGTCGTCATCGGGGTCGAGTTCCTTGTGCAGGATCAGAAGGCGCGCAATCTGGGCGTGCCCCAGCATCTGCTCGCCCGAGAGTTCCTCGTTCATCTTCTCGACGCACTCGCGGATCAGGTCACCGACCGCAGGGTTACCCGCCAGATCGATGTAGCCGCTGTAGGCAATGTTGCGTCGCTCGGCCCAGTTGCCGACTGCCTCGAAATCGATGTTGATGAACGCACCGATCGACTCTCGCCCGGCACCGAACACCACCGCTTCCTTGATGAAGCTGAAAAACTTGAGCTTGTTCTCGATGTACTTGGGCGCGAAGACCTTGCCATCAGCCATCTTGGAGACGTCCTTCGCGCGATCGATGATGCGCAAGTGCCCATCACTGTCGATCACACCCGCGTCGCCCGTATGGAAGAAACCGTCGGCATCGATCACCTCGGCCGTGGCGGCGGGATTGCGGTAGTACTCCTTCAGCAGCGACACACCTCGAACCAGCACTTCGCTGTTGTCGCCGATGCGGATCTCCATGCCCGGAGAAGGCACACCCACCGAGTCATACTTGACCTGGCCATCGGGCTGGATGCAGGCATAGGCGCAGCTCTCGGTCTGACCGTAGAGCTGCTTCAGATTGATGCCGATCGAACGATAGAAGCGGAAGAGGTCAGGGCCGATCGCCTCGCCGGCGGTATACGCCACCCGGATGCGCGTCATGCCCAAGGTGTTGCGCAACGGTCCATAGACCAGGAGATTGCCCAGCCCATAGAGGAGACGGTCGGTGGCCGACACCGGTCGGCCGTCGAGCAGGTCCGCGCCGCAGCGCCGCGCAACCGCCATGAAATAGCCAAACATCGACCGCTTCAGGCGGCCGGCATCCTCCATGCGGATCGTCACCGAAGTGAGCAGGCCCTCATACACGCGCGGCGGCGCGAAGTAGTAGGTCGGCCCGATTTCCTTCATGTCGGTGGACACGGTTTCACGCGATTCCGGACAATTGACCGTAAAACCGGAAGCCATGCACTGCGCCATCGAAAACAGAAAATCGCCCACCCATGCCATCGGCAGGTAGGCCAACATGTCGTCCTGATCGCTCAGACCATCCACCTGACAGGCACCGCGACCCGCACCCAGCATCGATCGATGCGTCTGGCAGACGCCCTTGGGGCGCCCCGTGGTGCCGGAGGTGTACAGGATGACGCACACATCTTCTTCCGAGCCCTGGGCGATCTCGGCGTCGATTAAACCGGGGTGCGCGGCCTGATGCGCAGCGCCCATCGCCATCAGTGCCTCGATCGGCTTGAGATGACCGTGGTCGTAATTGCGAAGGCCACGGGGATCGATATAGAAAATGTGGTGGAGATCAGGCACCTGATCGCTGACTTCGAGGAGCTTGTCGACCTGCTCCTGGTCCTCGACGATCGCAAACCGCACATCGGCGTCCTTGAGCACGTAGACCATCTCAGCGGCGACCGCAT
>JBIKTA010000048.1:0-9647 GCA_044348315.1 Burkholderiaceae bacterium
TCCGCGCCGACGCGCCGACCGAATCAGGATTCGGCCGCCACATCAATTACGGCGTGCGCGAGTTTGGCATGAGTGCTGTGATGAACGGTCTGGCCCTGCACGGCGGGTTCATTCCTTACGGGGGCACCTTTCTCACTTTTTCCGACTATTCGCGCAACGCCCTGCGCATGGCGGCGCTCATGCGTCAGCGCGTGATCTTTGTGTTCACGCATGATTCGATCGGGCTGGGTGAGGATGGGCCGACCCATCAGCCGGTCGAGCATGCGGCCTCACTGCGGCTGATTCCGCAGCTCGATGTCTGGCGGCCTGCTGATACGGTCGAATCGGTCGTGTGCTGGGCCGAGGCGATCGGTCGCGCCGATGGTCCCAGTGCCTTGCTATTTTCCCGGCAGGCCTTGCCCTTCGTCACCCGTTCTCCGGGCCAGGTCGGCTTGATCGCTCGCGGCGGTTACGTGCTTCGCGACGCCGAGGAGGCCTCCGCAGTCCTGATCGCAACGGGTTCCGAGCTCGGGCTCGCGCTGGCGGCGCGTGACCGACTGGCCGACGAGGGCGTCGCGGTTCGGGTGGTTTCCTTGCCTTCGACAACAGTATTTGACCGCCAGACCACCGAGTACCGGTCGCAGGTGCTGCCTGAGGGTCTGCCGCGCATTGCGGTTGAGGCGGGCGTGACCGATTTCTGGTGGAAGTATCGGGTTGATGCGGTGGTGGGCCTTGACCGATTCGGCGAGTCGGCACCGGCCTCAGCGCTCAACAGTCTTTTCGGTTTTACGGTCGAAAATGTCGTCGATACGGTGCGAGAGGTGCTGCGCAGGCGATCGGCCCGCTGAGGATGCAGCCGCGGGATCCTCGCGTTCAGCTCATCCGTTCATCATCCATCCATCCGTCCATTCATTCATTCCATTCAAGAACCAATCAGGAGTTCATCGATGAGCATTCGTGTCGCGATCAACGGTTATGGCCGAATTGGCCGCAACATTCTGCGCGCCCACTACGAGGGCGGCAAGAAGCACCCGATCGAGATCGTCGCCATCAACGACCTGGGCGATTCCAAGACCAACGCCCACCTGACCCGGTACGACACGGCTCACGGCCGTTTCCCTGGAACGGTCGAGGTCGATGGCGATTCGATCGTCGTGAACGGCGACCGGATCCGTGTCTTCGCCGAACGTAACCCCGCCGCCTTGCCCTGGGGCGATCTCGGCGTCGATGTGGTGCTCGAGTGCACGGGATTTTTCACCAGCAAGGAAAAGGCCGGTCTTCACCTGAAGGGCGGTGCCCGCAAGGTCGTTATTTCAGCGCCGGGCGGCAAGGATGTGGATGCGACGGTTGTTTACGGCGTCAACCATCAGGTGCTCAAGGCCACCGACACCGTGATCTCCAATGCATCCTGCACGACCAACTGCCTCGCGCCGCTGGTCAAGCCCCTGCATGATGCGATCGGGGTGGTCAACGGGCTGATGACCACCGTGCATGCCTACACCAATGATCAGGTGCTCACCGACGTCTATCACGAGGATCTGCGCCGCGCGCGCTCGGCCACCATGTCGATGATCCCGACCAAGACTGGCGCGGCAGCCGCGGTCGGGCTGGTGTTGCCCGAGCTCGATGGACGACTCGATGGCTACGCAATCCGCGTACCGACCATCAACGTCTCGATCGTCGATCTGTCGTTCATTGCGGCGCGTGACACGACGGTCGATGAGATCAACGCGATCATGAAAGCGGCTGCCGATGGCGCACTCAAAGGCATCCTTGCCTATAACAACGAGCCCTTGGTTTCGGTCGATTTCAATCACAACCCTGCTTCTAGCAATTTCGATGCCTCGCTCACCAAGGTATCGGGCCGTCTGGTCAAGGTGAGCAGCTGGTACGACAACGAGTGGGGTTTCTCGAACCGGATGCTTGACACCACCGTGGCGCTGGTCAACGCAAAGTAAGACGATCACCATGCAGTTCAAACGGCTTGCCGAACTCGACATCACGGGCAAACGCGTCCTGATCCGTGCCGACCTGAATGTGCCTCAGGACGATTCGCTCGCGATCACCGACGACACACGGATACGTGCTTCGCTGCCTGCGATCCAGCACTGTCTCGAGCGCGGTGCGACGGTCATGGTGACTTCGCACCTTGGGCGGCCCACCGAGGGTGAGCTGAGCCCCGAAGATTCGCTCGCTCCCATCGCAGAGCGACTCGGTGAGCTGCTGGGTCGGGACGTGCCCGTGATCCGCGACTGGGTCGAGGGTGCGTTCGAGCTTGCGCCCGGCGCGCTCGTGATGCTCGAAAATTGCCGCTGCAATCGCGGGGAGAAGAAAAACGACGAGGCGCTTGCCCGCAAGATCGCTGCGCTCTGCGATGTCTATGTCAACGACGCCTTTGGAACGGCGCACCGGGCCGAGGCGACGACGCATGGCGTCGCGCGATTCGCGCCGGTTGCCTGCGCGGGCCCCCTGCTGGCGGCTGAGCTCGATGCGCTGTCTGAGGCGCTTGGCGCACCGCGGCGGCCCCTTGTAGCGATCGTCGCGGGATCCAAGGTCTCGACCAAGCTCACGATCCTCCGGAGCCTCGCGGCCAAGGTCGACCAGTTGATCGTGGGCGGCGGCATCGCCAACACCTTCATGCTGGCGGCGGGGCTCCCTATCGGGCAGTCACTTGCCGAGCGCGATCTGGTTGACGAGGCGAAAGCAGTCATCGAGATGATGGCTGCGCGTGGCGCCCAGGTGCCCATTCCGGTGGATGTCGTCTGTACGACGCGTTTCGCTGCGGATGCGCCGGCCGAAGTGCTCGATGCGGACAAGGTCCGGGCTGAGCAGATGATTCTCGACATCGGCCCGCGCACCTCGGCGATGCTGGCGGCGCAGATCGCTCAGGCCGGCACGATCGTATGGAATGGCCCGGTCGGCGTATTCGAGTTCGAGGCTTTCGCCTCCGGCACCGAGTCGCTCGCGCGCGCGATCGCCGATTCGACTGCCTTCTCGATTGCAGGGGGCGGCGATACGCTGGCTGCGATCGCGCGCTTTGGTGTGGCCGACCGCATCAGTTACATCTCGACCGGGGGGGGTGCGTTCCTCGAGTTTCTCGAGGGCAAGACCCTGCCCGCTGTCGCGGTCCTCGCGGAGCGGGCGGCTGCTTAAGTGACGAGGATGGCTGGCGGCGGCTTATCCAAGCGCTTCCACCGGCGCTCACGCCCCGCGGGCAACCGGTCGGGTGGGGTCCTGACACCATTCGCTCCACGAGCCCGCATACAGCCTCGAGCCGGTGAGTCCTGCGTGCTCCATCGCCAGCAGTTGCTGGCAGGCTGTCACCCCCGAGCCGCACTGATGCACCACCGATGAAGCCGGCCGGCCTGCGAGGAGGTCCTCGAACTCGGCGCGCAGAACCTCTGCAGGTTTGAAGCGGCCGTCCGGACGGACGTTCTGCACGAAAGGACGGTTCAAGGCCCCGGGGATATGTCCGGCCACGGGGTCGAGTGGCTCGGTCTCGCCGCGATACCGCTCGCCCGCCCGGGCGTCGATCACGAGGCTGTTGTGCGAACCGAGTGCCGTGACGATGGCTTCGACGCTGACCGGCGAGGCGATCGGCTCGCGCCGGCTGAGGCGGCCTGCCTGAGGTGCGGTCGGCGTGGCGCCGCGCTCCACCGGGTAGCCTGCTGCAACCCAGGCACGATATCCGCCATCGAGGACCGCCACCTCGCGGTGGCCCAGCCATCGGGCGAGCCACCATAGCCGTGCGGCGAAACCGCCGTTGTCGCTGTCGTACACCACCAGTTGACGGCCATCAGACAGCCCCAGGTTCTCGAGTGTTTGGCTGAGCGTCTCGCGATCGGGCAGAGGGTGTCGGCCACGCCGTCCGTCGCCTTTGGGCGAGGCGAGATCATCGTCGGTTGAAAGAAAGTGAGCTTTTGGAATGTGGTTCTCGGCATGGAGCAGCCGTCCGCGAGTCCGGTCGAACAGATCGTTGCGACAGTCAACGACCACGCATGCATCGAGGCGTGTGGCGAGTTGTTCGACGTCGATCAGGGTCTCAAATGTGCTCATGGTAGGCATCTCAGCGGAAGTGCGACCGTCGGGATCATTCGCCTGCGGCCCTTTAGATCGACCCGAGTTCTCGCCTCAGGAACTCATGGAAATGCTGCATGCCGTCTTCCATGGGGCTCTGATACGGGCCGATCTCGCTACGGCCTCGTTCGTAGAGGGCGAGACGGCCTGCATCCATCCGCTCGGCGATCTCGTCATCCTCGACTGCAGTTTCCATATAGGCGGCGCGCTCGGCCTCGACGAATTCGCGCTCGAACAGGGCGATCTCCTCGGGATAGTAGAACTCGACGTAATTTGTCGTGTGGCGCGGGCCACGCGGAATCAGTGTCGACACCACCAGGACGTTCGGATACCACTCGACCATGAGGTTCGGGTAGTAAGTGAGCCAGACCGCACCCTGAGGCGGATGAGTGCCGCCGTAGCGTTTCAATACCTGTTCGTGCCAGCGCTTGTAGGCGGGCGTGCCGGGCCGTTTGAGCGCCTTGTGGATGCCCACCGTCTGAACTGAGAACCAGTCGCCAAATTCCCAGCTCAGATCGTCACAAGAGACGAAATGACCCAAACCCGGGTGAAAGGGTTCGACGTGATAGTCCTCGAGGTAGACCTCGATGAAGGTCTTCCAGTTGTAGGCGCACTCGTGCACCTCGACGTGGTCGAGCATGTAACCCGAGAAGTCGAAATCCGCGCGCCCGGTGAGCGTGCGCAGGTCGCGCGCAACATCACGCCCACCCGAGAACAGCAGTCCCTGCCAATTCTGAAGCGGTGTCGATTCCAGCCGCACGCAGGGCTGCTCGGCAAAGTGCGGCGCTCCGAGCAACTGCCCCTGGAGGTCGTAGGTCCAGCGGTGCAGCGGGCAAACGATATTGGCCGTATTGCCTCGGCCGCGCAGCATGATCGCCTGACGATGTCGGCAGACATTGGAGAGGAGCTCGATGCCTTGCTGCGAACGTACGAGCACGCGTCCTTCCCGCTCCATGTGAAGCGCATGGTAGTCGCCTGGTTCGGGTACCATCAAATGGTGACCCACGTAACCGGGACCTCCTGAAAACAGCGTTTCGATCTCGCGCTTGAAAAGCGCCTCGTCGAAGTAGGCATGAACCGGGAGCTGCGTGTTGGCACGTGCAAAATGCTCCCGCCGACCCAGATCCGACATCCTGACCCTCCATGAAGAACGAAGCCGAAGGACGGAACCAAGTCTGAACAGATGGATGGCGTTGGGTTGCCAGTCGTCAGACGAGGGGCGAAGGATACCCTGATTGGGGTACAAGGCAAGTCAGAACCCCTCCGGGATTCTTTTTTCGACCCAATACCCGTACGATTTCATCGGAAATAGAGCTAATATCCTCTTTAGTGAACACTGTCGAACGTCAAATGTCCGAGACACTCAAGGCTGACGGGTCTGACCCGTCCGAGGCTCTGCCGCCCACCTACGAGCGGGCGGTAGCTGAACTCGAATCGATCGTCCAGTCTATGGAAGGTGGTGGGCTGTCCCTCGAGGCCTCACTCGAGGCTTACCGGCGCGGCGCAGCGCTCGCGGTCCATTGCCGCGAGCTGCTCGCAGCCGTGCAGCAGCAGGTGAGCGTTCTCGAGGCCGACCTGCTGCGGCCCATTGACGCCGAGACGGGCGAAGCGCGATGAGGGATCCGGTGGCAGATGATTTTCAGATCTGGTCTGGCGCCTGTGCCGTCCGGGTCGAGGCAGCGCTCGAGCGCTGGCTGCCAGGGGTTGGGGTGGCGCCTGCCCGTTTGCACGAGGCGATGCGCTACGCGGTACTGAACGGTGGCAAGCGGGTGCGGCCGCTTCTGGTTCATGCAGCCGGCGAGCTCACGGGTGCTGCCCCGGACGTGCTCGATCGCGCGGCCTGTGCGGTCGAGTTGATTCACGCCTATTCGTTGGTGCATGACGACATGCCTTGCATGGATGACGATGTGCTTCGACGCGGCAAGCCGACCGTGCATGTGGCCTACGGCGAGGCCCTCGCGATGCTGGTGGGCGATGCGCTTCAGGCGCTTGCCTTTGAGATTCTCGCGGGAACTGTCGATTCGATCGAGGGTCCGGTCGCCGCGCGTATGGTTGCTGATCTCGCCCGTGCGGCAGGCTCGCTGGGCATGGCTGGAGGACAGGCGATCGACCTTGCCTCGGTCGGCCTCCCACTCAGCCGGGCAGAGCTTGAATCGATGCATCGACTGAAGACCGGCGCGCTTCTGGCCGCAAGCGTCAGGCTGGGCGCGCGCTGTGGCGACCCCCGTGTCTTTGAGGCAGTGGATCCCGAGCTGGAACGTTTCGCCCAGACGATTGGTCTTGCGTTTCAGGTGGTCGACGATGTGCTAGATGTCGAGTCCGATTCGGCGACGCTCGGTAAGACCGCCGGCAAGGATTCCCAGCACAACAAACCCACCTACGTTTCGCTGATGGGACTCGCGCCAGCCCGTACGCTGGCCCGTGATCTGCACGCGCAGGCCCATCAATGCCTCGCCCATCTCGGTCCGTCTGCCCGGCGTCTGGCCGGGCTCGCCGACCTGATCGTTCACCGTTCATCCTGAGGAGCATTGGCCATGTCCAGCCACTCCAATCCCCGCCGGTCGCTGCTCGAGCACATCGACTCGCCCGCCGAACTGCGCCGCCTCGATCGCGACCAGCTGCCGCATCTTGCTGCTGAGCTACGGGACTTTCTGCTGCGTTCGGTCGCGGGTACCGGCGGGCACCTGTCGTCCAACCTCGGCACGGTCGAGCTCACGATTGCCATTCATTATGTCTTCAACACCCCGCGTGACCGGCTCGTCTGGGATGTGGGGCACCAGAGCTATCCGCACAAGATCCTGACCGGACGTCGCGAGCGGATGTCGAGCCTGCGCCAGCTCGGCGGCCTGTCAGGCTTTCCCAAGCGCAGTGAAAGCGAATACGACCAGTTTGGCACCGCGCATTCTTCGACCTCGATCTCCGCAATCCTCGGGATGGCGGCCGCAGCACGGGCCACCGGCGACAATCAGGGGCTCGATCGCAGGCGCCATGTGGCGGTCATTGGCGATGGAGCCATGAGTGCCGGCATGGCCTTCGAGGCGCTCAACAACGCCGGCGTCATGCCCGACATCGACATGCTTGTGATTCTCAACGACAACGACATGTCGATCTCCCCGCCGGTCGGCGCGCTGCAGCGCCACCTTGCCCGGCTCTTGTCGGGGCGCTTCTATGCCCGCGCCCGCGATGTGGGGCGCGCGGTGCTGTCGGTCGTGCCGCCTGTGCTTGAGCTCGCCAAGCGGCTCGAGGAGCATGCCAAGGGGATGGTGATGCCCGGCACGCTCTTCGAGGAGTTCGGGTTCAACTATGTCGGGCCCATCGACGGTCACGATCTTGACAGTCTGATTCCGACCCTGCAAAACCTGCGCGAGCGTCGTGGTCCGCAGTTCCTGCACGTGGTGACCAAGAAGGGCAAGGGCTATCGGCAGGCCGAGGCCGATCCTATCCTCTATCACGGTCCGGGCAAGTTCAATCCCGACGAGGGCATCCGCAAATCCACCGCGCCCGCCAAGCCCACCTACACCCAGGTGTTTTCCGATTGGGTCTGCGACATGGCCGAGGCCGACAAGCGTCTGATCGCGGTCACGCCGGCCATGCGTGAGGGCTCGGGGCTCGTCGAGTTCGAGCGGCGCTTCCCGTCGCGGTATTTCGATGTGGGTATTGCCGAGCAGCACGCGGTGACCTTTGCCGCCGGCATCGCCTGCGAGGGCTTGAAGCCCGTGGTGGCGATCTACAGTACCTTTCTGCAGCGGGCCTACGATCAACTCATCCATGACGTAGCCCTGCAAAACCTTCCGGTCATTTTTGCGATTGATCGTGCCGGGCTGGTCGGGGCCGATGGCGCGACGCATGGCGGCGTGTTCGATTATGCTTTCCTTCGCTGTGTCCCCAACCTGGTTGTCATGGCACCCGCCGATGAGAACGAGTGCCGGCAGATGCTCTACACGGGCTTCTGCCATGACGGACCCTCGGCCGTGCGTTATCCGAGGGGTGCGGGTCCGGGCGTAGCGGTCGAGAAGACGATGCGTGCGATCGAGCTGGGTCGGGCTGAGGTCCGGCGAAAGGGGGCTCGCATTGCGATCCTCGCATTCGGCACCGAATTGGCGGCCTGCCTCAAGGTCGGCGAGCAGATCGATGCGACCGTGGTCAACATGCGCTTCATCAAGCCGGTGGACGCTGATCTGCTTGCCGAACTTGCCGCGACGCATGACGCGTTCGTCACCGTCGAGGAGCACGTGGTCATGGGCGGGGCAGGGAGCGCGGTGGCCGAAGCCATGGCCGAGCGAGGCCTCACGCTGCCGCTCCTGCAGCTGGGGCTGCCCGATCGCTTCATCGACCACGGCGAGCAGGGACAACTGCTTGCGATCGAGGGGCTCGATACCGAGGGGATCGCTGCTGCGATCCGCAGGCGGTTCAACGGTTTGCTGCCCGGGGCCGAGCCCAGGCTGGTTGCGCAGCGCGCGGCGGGCTGATCTCCGGGGGAGCGGATGAGCATCCGGGAGGGCGGCGTTTTGGGGGGCGGCGAGATACCCGATGTGCAGGGCAGTCTCGATCTGCGCAATATTCCTATCGAGCGGGTCGGGGTCAAGGGCGTGCGCTGTCCGATCCGCTGGCAAGGGGCGTCTGCGGAGTGGCCTGCAGTGGCCCTCTGCAATCTCTATGTGAGTCTGCCCGCCGACCAGAAAGGCACGCACATGTCTCGCTTCATGGCGCTGCTCGACGAGCGAAGTGCTGCGAGCGCACCGGCGCTTGACGTGGCAGGCCTCGTGACGATGCACGCCTGCATGCTGGATTTGCTGCAGTCCGACCGGGGCCGAATCGAGATTGCATTGTCGCTCTTCATCCGCAAGGCCGCGCCGGTTTCGGGCGTGATGAGTCTGATGGATTACGAGCTTGCGCTTATCGTCGACGGCAGCCGCGAGACCCCGCAGGTGACCATGACCGTGGTCGTGCCAGTGACCACGCTTTGCCCCTGCTCGAAAGAGATCTCCAAGTACGGCGCGCACAACCAGCGATCGCATGTGAGCATCGAGGTCTGCGCCGATGCGTCCCTCACGCCCGAGCAGCTGATTCGTCTAGCTGAGGACGAGGCCTCATGCGAGCTCTATGGGGTGTTGAAGCGGGTTGATGAAAAACACGTCACCGAGCGCGCGTATGACAACCCCAAGTTCGTCGAGGACCTGATCCGGGATGTCGCGGCGCGGCTTCGGGCCGAGCCGCGCATTCGCAGATTTGCGGTTGAAGTCGAAAATTTTGAGTCGATTCACAACCACTCGGCGTACGCACGGATCGATTCGGGTGGGAATGGCTGAGGCGATCAAGCCGGGACGATCGCCGATCCTCTCGGCGTGACGCTCCGGGGCTCAGTCCCGGAAATTCTTGAATTCCAGCGGCAACTCGGTCATCTCCTTTTTCACCAGTGCGATGGCCGATTGCAGGTCATCGCGCTTGGTGCCCGTCACCCGCACCTCCTCGCCCTGGATGCTCGCCTGCACCTTGATCTTGCTGTCCTTGATCAGTTTGACGATACGCTTGGCCTGGTCGCCGGGCACGCCCTGACGAACGGTGACCACCTGCTTGACCTTGTCGCCGCC
>JBIKTA010000497.1:0-2876 GCA_044348315.1 Burkholderiaceae bacterium
CGTGTCGGCGCTCTACGGCATTCTCATTGGCGTTGTGCTTTACCGAAATACCAGTCTCACGACGTTGATGACCATTTTTCGCAAGAGTGCGGTATCAACGGCTTCGATCCTCGTCATCGTAGCGCAGGCGCTCTTGATCGGCCTCCTTGCGACTTCAGCCGGCATTCCCGCGTACATTCTGTCGCTGGTCAATGCCGCGGATCTGCAGGCTTGGGAGTTCTTGCTGATCGTCAATGTGGTCCTGATCATCTTTGGTTTCTTTTTTGACGGTGTGACGATCCTTACAGTTGCCACTCCGCTGCTGCTGCCAACGGTTCGCGACCTCGGGATCGACCTGATTCATTTCGGGATCATTTTGACCCTCAACATCGAGATCGCCTGTATCACGCCTCCAGTGGGGATGAATCTATTCGTGATCTCCAGCGTATCGAGGACACCGCTCGAGCAGGTCGTGCGCGGCGTCATGCCATTTCTCGTGGCGATCGTCATGGCGCTGATCATCGTCACCTATGTGCCCGCAATCTCTTTCGTTTACCGCTAGACATCTGACGGAGGTCTGCATGGTCAACTACATCGATTTGTTGAACTACCCGTTTACGCTCAGGCGAGAGGACTGTGCACTGCTGGTCATCGACATGCAGTATGCGAGCGGCAGTCGAAGCCACGGATTGGGCGCATGGCTCGAGGCCAAGGGCCTGCTCGATAGCGCCGCATACAGGTTCGATCGGATCGAAAATACAGTCGTGCCGGGCATACAGCGCCTCTTGCAGCATTTCAGGGCGAATGCGCTGCAAGTCATTTACATCACGCTCGGTGCGAGCGAGGCCGACTACTCCGATGCGCCCGTTCACATGCGTCCTTTCTTCAGCGCTTTGAGTAACCACGCTGGGTCGTTTGAGCATCGAATCATTGAAGCACTTGAGCCTATGCCTGGCGAGATCGTATTGAACAAGACGACCCAGGGCGCCTTTGCGTCTTCGCGGATCGATCAGGTGCTTCGGGCCAGGGGCATCAGGCAGGTCATCGCGACCGGTGTGTCGACCAACAATTGCGTGGAGACCACCGCGCGCGAGGCGTCCGATCGAGGCTACAACGTCGTCATGGTCTCTGACGCAACGGGTACCTGCAGTGACGAGATGCAAAACCTGACGCTGAACGCTTTCACCCGTCTGTGGGGGCGCGTGCTTTCCGTCGATCAGGTCATCTCCGAACTTTCAACGTCACAATAAGAGGGCAGGGCATTCATGGGCGTCATCATTCGACCCGCGCATCCAGTCGCCAGCACCGGCGATTTCATTTCGCCAGAGCAAGTCGCCGCGGATGGCGCCAAGATCATCGACTGCGTGTACGGTGGTGGTGTGGCCATCATCGGACTCGATGTCGCCTACGCGATCATCGGCTGCCACGAGGTAGCGATCCGCAGGATCTTCGCAGCCAAGCAGCGAAGTTACGAAAAGCCAAGCGGGCTCTTTGCCAATACGCAGATCAGTGACGAGGTGCATGTCCTGCCCGAAGAAAAGCGGGTCGTGATCCGCGAGATGATCGCTCGCGAGAAGTTGCCCTTTTCGGTGGTGGCACCGTTTCGTGCGGACCACCCATTCTTCAGCAAGGTCGACCCCTTCGTGATCCAGAACTCGACCAAGGGCAAGACCATCGACATGCTGCTCAACGCGGGGGTGCTGCACGACGAGATTGCGCGACGCGCCTGGGCTGCGGGTCAGCCGGTGTTTGGCTCTTCGGCCAACACCTCATTGATGGGCAGCAAGTACCGCACTGACGATATCGAGCAGGGTGTGCTTGATGCGGCCGACCTGGTTGTCGACTACGGACAGTCCAAGTTCGCCAATCCGCTCGGGCGCTCCAGCACCATCATCGATTTCTCGGATTTCTCGGTGATCCGGATCGGCGTGATATTCGATCAGCTGAAGGCGGCTTTTGACCGCCACTTTGGCATTCAGCTCAAGACCCCCATCACCCCGTAAGTCTCATGCCAGGGAAGAAAATCATGCGATTCAGGGATGTGACTGGTGATGCGGCTCGGGCGTTTGAGGTGTTGCGGGCGGGTGGCATTGCAATCTTGCCGATGGACGTTGGCTACTCGATCATCGGCGGGTCGGGCGAGGCCTTGCGAAGGATTTTTGATACCAAGCGTCGCGCGGCCTCCAAACTCAACGCAATGGTGGCAAATCACGATATTGCGACGTCGGTCTATCGTTTGTCTGCTCGAGCCCGCGATGTCATCGACTGCATTACGCTCGAGTATGATCTGCCGCTCGGCGCCGTTGCGCCCTGCCATCTTGATCATCCGATGCTCGCGCGTCTGGACCCCGAAACGATCCAGGCCAGCACCAAGGATGGCACGCTCGTGATGCTGCTCAACGCTGGCCGATTCCACGCAGCGATCACCGAGCGATCCTGGGCGGAGCAATTCCCGTTGTTTGGCTCGTCGGCCAATCTTTCGATGTCCGGCACCAAATTCCACAGTGATGACATCGAGCCTGAAATCCGAGCCATCGCCGATCTTTTCATTCACTACGGCCTGATGAAGTATCACCCGTGGCGGCAGTCGTCGACGCTCTTGAACGTCGAGACCTTCGAAGTGGTCCGGTTCGGCTCCTGCTACGAGAATATCGCCGACATCCTAAAACGTCATTTCAAGGTCGACCTGCCGGCAAAGCCCTGAGTGGCGAAGCCCCATGCGTGTCGACGCGCCCTGGTCCGTAGCGTACCCCGGCCCGCAGGCGGCGATAGGGATACTGGGCCGGGTCAGGGTTGTAGGCTCCCGGAGTGAGCCCGCGCAGAATCGTTGATGGTGTTGTTGTGGTTTTCTGATCAACGAGGGCGATGGAGGGGTGGGGATCCCCCTCAAGGTACTT
>JBIKTA010000498.1:0-2867 GCA_044348315.1 Burkholderiaceae bacterium
CACCGGCGCGCGCCTGCGTGCCGCCCTTGGAGGAAGCGGCACTGGGCGCGGGACGTGAACTCGAAAGATACGGGGAAGCTTTGGACGCTTGCATTGGGATTCAAAAAGTCATCTGGCCCGGTTTATGCAAGCAGCATGCCTGCCGCGACGGGTGTCGGATCTTCGACCCCCACTCATCAATTCAAGCGGCAAAGGTCGTCAACAGGAAGGTCTTCATGTTCACTGCACACCTCTTTCGCCTGGTTTGTCGATGCGGCTTGTTGAGCGCCGTCGTTCTGCTCTGCGCTTCGTGGCCATTGAAAGGATTGACCCAGCAGGGATGGCATGCCACCTCAAGCGCGCGCGAGTTCCGGCCCCCCTCTGCCCCCGGCGCTCAAGCGACCACTCATGCGAACGACCGGGCAAGCGCAGCACGTGAAAACCTGAGGGACGAGGCACGAGCCTGGATCGCTGAACGCACCGGCAGTGCGCTCGAGGCCATCGAGATCGGCGCGCTCGATACCCGTGTCGATCCTTCGACATGCGACCAGGGTTACACCTTCGACTTCCCATTCCAGAGCCGCTCGACGGTTAGGGCCCGCTGCGACCACCCCGCCCGCCAGCTGTATCTGCGGGTCGGCGTTCAAACGATGGAAGCTCGAGTGACCGTCAACCGCAACCTGCCCGCTGGCCACGTTGTCACCCCGGCTGATGTGTCGACCAGAGTGGGGCGGCAACAGGGTGGCGGACTGTCCAACCCATCCATGGCGATCGGACGTGCGCTCACCCGCCCGATCACAGCCGGGGAATTTCTCGATATCAGGGATCTCGATGAAGTGATCACCGTTCTTCGGTCGATTGTTCCCTTGGGCGCGGGAGATCGAGCGAGCTCCGGCATCTTGCGCCCAGAGACCATTGCCAGGCGTCAGGCGCCCCCAGGCGCGATCAGTGCCAGCGATGCAATCAATCTCAGCCTGCGACGGGCGATACCGGCAGGCCACATTCTGACCCAGGACGACCTCGTCGATGCTCGAACGGTGCTCGTCGCCCGGAGAACTCTGATGCGGGGAGAAAAGATCGACGCATCGATGTTTGAGGTCGTTGAACGCGATCGGCGACAGATTCCACCGGACCACCTCCAGTCTAGCGAGGGCCTTGCCAACGCAGAGCTCATAGCCCCCATCCAGGCAGGCGAAACGCTCAGGACCAGTCAGTTCCGACGTAGCACCGTGGTCCGCAAGGGCCAGCTCGTTGTTCTGACAGTCAATCAGTCGGGCATCGAAATCAGCGTGAGGGTTGAAGCGATGGAAGATGCACGGGTCGGCGAGCAGCTGCGGCTGCGCAACCCCGACTCGGGCAAGACGCTGGCAGGGGTGGCCACGGGCCAGGGAACGGCCCGCGCACTTTGATGCTAAAGTTTTCTAGATTGCGGCCGAATCCGTAATTGGGAAAAGCCGTTTTCTCGCTCTAAAGGAAATCTGATGACCAGCCCGATCAATAGTCTCGCAGGCTCCCTGTATGTGCAGACGACTGAGGCGCGCACTGCCGCGAAGGCCGAGCAACGATCCCCCCCGGCCCCAGTCAGCGCCCAAGCGGGAGATCGCAACGAGGTCGGCGAGGCTTCCCGCCAGGCGCTCGCCGCCGCTGATTTCGACGCCGCCAAGGTCGAATCCATCCGCAAGGCAATCGCGGATGGCGAATATGCAATGGACCCGAGGCGTATCGCTGAAAGCTTCATCGCGCTCGAAGCCATGCTGGGTCCTGTCGGACGCTCACCTGGCGAATAAGCAAAACCGTGACACAATCCATCGATCTTGACCGGCTGACTGCCTCGAGCCATGCCTGTGCCCGGCTGAAGCGCATCCTCGAAGAGGAGTTTTCGGCGCTACGTGATCAGGCCCTGGAACGCTTCGAGCAGATCCAGCTCCCAAAGGCTCAAGTACTCGCCGATCTCTCTGAAGTCGTCGCGGCGCACAAGCATCTCATCGACCAGAACACGCAACTACCTCCAATGTGGCTATCAGCATGGGAGACCTTCCGACTGGCCATGCTTGAGTGTCGAGATCTGAACCGACGAAATGAATTACTCATCCTTCGAAAACGCGAAGCCATACAAGGAGCGCTGAGCGCACTGGTCACCCAGGGTGGCGCACCTCCCCCGGTCGATCTCTACGATCGACTTGGGAAAATCCGGCGTCAACCAAAGGGTAACGCGTACACCCAAGCTTGAGCCGCTCAAGCGCTCAAGTGGGCTCACGAGGCACCATTCCTCTCAGCCGATACGCCCAGGCGAGCACGACCGCCACCGCTGTATAGCATTCAACGGGAATTTGCTCGTCCATCTCGAGGTGAGCAAGAAGCGCCATCAGTTCCGGATCCTCTGCGATGAACACGCCTCGACTACGAGCCTCCTCGATGATGCGCTCGGCAAGTTCGTCCGCCCCTTTTGCAACCACGATTGGCGCCTTGGTTTGGGCGCCATACTCCAAGGCGATGGCAGACTTGCGCCCTTTCATCGCTCAGGCCCTCAGGTCAATAGATGGGTGAGCGGTGTTCGTCACGGGCTCGTCCTGATTGGGGCGTGGACTGTCGATCACCCTGAACGATTGCAGGGACAGACCCGCCTCGACAAGTTCAACGCTGAGTTCGTCCGAAAAGCGCTGGGCAATATGGGCGACATCAGGACGAGCGGTCCAGACCGTCAGCTCTACATTTTTTGCGGTCACGGCAGTCTTGATCCACAACTCACCGATCTCCGCAGGGCGTAAATGAAGATCGATGATGTATCGCTGAGGCGCCCGATCGGATCGTCGTGGCTCGCGCTCGAACCGAATGAGGGCCGGCTCTGCATCCGCAAACGGCAGGATCAGGGAAAAAACCTGACGTTG
>JBIKTA010000049.1:0-9581 GCA_044348315.1 Burkholderiaceae bacterium
AAGCCTCGCACCAGAGCGATACCGGATCGGTGCTTGGCGTGTTCAAACGCTGCGTTCAAGACATGCTGTGCGGGCCCCAGATCGAAGTCAGCCCGGCCGTACTCGAAGAGCGGACGATCGGGGTCGCCACCCTTCGTGATCATGGCGCGCAGATGCGCGCGGTCCTGCTCGTCGAGACTGAATCGCCAGGATGTATCCCTTGCCAGTCCCTCCGCAGTCCAGGCGAGTGACGGTTCGAGGTCGACCTTCATCCTGAGCGTTCCCCGTGAATCCGGCGGCGCGCGCACCTCGCAGGTCCGCGCGCCGTGATCACTGTCGCATCAGAGCGAGATATTCGCAGCGCGGGCGACCTCGCCCCAGCGCTTGATCTCACGCTCGATGTAGGCGCGGAACTCGGCGGGCGAGCTGCCGACCGGTTCGGCCGCCTGAGCCGCGAATCGCTCGCGGATGTCGGGCAGGGCGATGATCTTGACGAGCTCGCGATACAGCTTTTCAATGATGGCGGGGGGCGTGCCGGCGGGCGCCAGCAGTCCGTTCCAGGAGCTGACTTCAAAGTCGGGGAAGCCCGCTTCAGCCATGGTCGGAACATTGGGCAATTGCGGGAGGCGCTTGGTTGCAGCCACTGCCAGCGGTTTCAGTTTGCCCGCCTGCATCGAGGGCAGCGCCGACAATGCGGTCTTGAAACCGACGTTGACCGTACCCGACACCACGTCGGTGAGGGCAGGCGCTGCGCCCTTGTAGGGGACGTGCACCATCTGGACGCCACCGCGCAACTCGAGCATGGCGCCGGCCAGGTGTGGCGAGCCACCCGCCCCAGACGAGGCGTAGGTGATCGTGCCGGGCTTGGCCTTGGCTGCGGCGACCACTTCCTTGACCGAGTTGGCCGGGAAGGAAGGCGATGCGACCAGCACGCTGGGTGCCGACATCAACTGCGAGATCGGGGCGAAGTCGCGAAGCGTGTCGTATTTCAGCGCCTTGTAGATCGACATGTTGGTCGCGTTGGCGATCGTACCCAGAAGCAGGGTGTAACCGTCTGCGTCAGCGCGCGCGACGATCTCGGCGCCGATGTTCGACCCGGCACCTGCACGGTTTTCGACTACAAAGGTTTGCCGCAGCGATTGGGTCAACTTCTCAGCGATTGACCGAGCAACGATGTCGGTCGCGCCGCCTGGCGCAAAACCCACGACGATCCGCACCGATTTGCTTGGGTAATTGGCCGCCGCATCCTGCGCGTGCGCGGAAAGCATGCCAAAGGTGCCCGCCACGGAGGCGGCTGCAGACAGCAGGCCAAGACGCGCCCCGCGGCGCAGGGTGTTTCGTCTGGTTTCAAGCATCATCATCTCCTTGGTTTGAGTACGACGAGTCCGTCAACGGCCGTGACCCGGTCTCGGGCAACGATCAGGGGATTGATCTCGGCTTCGGCAACGGGCTGACCCGGCAGCGATGCCAACGCGGACATCGCGACGATCGCCTGCGCCAAGCCTTCCAGGTCGCCAGCTGGCTGACCACGCCACCCGCGAATCACCGCCAGACCTCGCACGCTCGCGATCATATCGCGCGCGTCCTCAAGTCCGATCGGGGCGACCCGGGTCGCAGCATCCTTATAGACCTCGGCGAGCCGCCCGCCCACGCCCAGCGTGATCAAGGGCCCCAGCGATGCGTCATCCCGGTACCCGAGCAGCACTTCGGCCATCCCCCCAGTGACCATCTCCTGGATCAGTACGCCTTCAATCCGGGCGTCGGGTCTGTATTGGCGTGCGCGCTCGTGCATCGCGTCGGCCGCTCGTTCGAGGGATGCCAGGTCGTTGAGCCCGAGCGTCACGGCACCGGCCTCGGTCTTGTGCGGCAGGTCGGCTGAAATCAGCTTGGCCGCGACCGGGCCCTCGAGGCTGTACCGCCAGGGGCGATCTCCGAGGACTTCACGTCGGACGGTGGGCAGTCCCAGCGCATCGAAGAGCGCGAGCGACCGCAGTTCATCCAAAACGCCCTCGCCCTGTTCGAGCGCGGCCTGGATCGAGGCCGGAAGCTCGGGCACGGGCATGCCGTCGGGCGCTCTGTCAGGGGCGCGCCAGGCGAGGCGAGCGGCGAGCGCATCGGCGCAGGCTTCAGGGGTGCGGAAGGCGGCAATCCCCCGTTCGGCCAGCAGGGCCAGCGATGCGTCGGCCTGAGGCGCGAGGAAGGTCGCCAGCGGTTTATCCCAAGCTTGTTCGGCCGCGACCTGCGTGATGGGTTCGACCGCCAGCGCCGGCTGGAATTGCGCAGACGACCCCACCACCGCAAGAACGGCATCGCAGAAATCGGCTTCCAGGAGCCCCCTCAACACTGCCGCATACTTCTTTGGTGTTGCGGCCAGTGTCAGGTCAATGACCGGCGCGGGGCGGATGGCGATGCCCTGCTCAGCCATTTTTTGCACGAACGCGTCGGTCGGGATGGCGGCGTCGATGCCGCGCAGGCCCAAACGGTCGACGACCATCGCCGCGCCGCCACCCGTGGTGCTGACCACGGCGACCCGGGGCACACGTGCCCTCATCAGCGCAGGTTCAGGCGATCGCGTCACGCCTCGCGCGAGAAGGGGCCCGATTTCGAGCAGGGTCTCGATCATCTCGACCCGTACGATGCCATGGGCCTGGAAGAACGCGTCGTAGGCGACGTCTTCGCCTGCGATCGCGCCGGTATGCGACACCGCGAGCGCTGCCCCCAGACTCGAGCGTCCGAGTTTGTAGGCGACGATTGCTTTGCCGGCCGCGTGTGCGGCGCGGGCGGCTGCGGCCAGTCGCGGCGCATCGCGCAGCGTCTCGAGGAAGAGCAGCACCACGTCGGTATGGGGATCGGCAATCAGCAATTCGGTGAGTTCGCCGACGCCCAGATCGGCCTCGTTGCCGACCGAAATCATCCGCGAGAAGCGCAAACCCCGTGCCTGCCCCCGCGAGAGCAAGGTGCCCAGCATCGAACCACTTTGCGAGACCACGGCCGTTCGCCCGGCGGGCAGCAGTTCGCCCGCAAGGGTGGCGTTGACGGTCAAAGGCATCCGCTGGACGACATCGATCAGTCCGATGCAATTTGGTCCGAGCAGCCTCACACCCAATTGTCGAGCGCGCTCGGCCAGTTGCGACTGGGCTTGTGCACCGGCCTCGCCTGCCTCGGCAAAGCCGTCCGAGTAGATCGTTGCGACCGGGATCCGTTTGCGGCCGCAGGCTTCGAGGACCGCCGCGACCTGATGCGCGGGCACCATCACGAAGGCATGATCGATCTCGCCGGGCACGGCGTCGAGTTCAGGCCAGGCGGGCTCACCGAAGATCTCAGTGCGGCTACGATTGATCGGCACGATCCGACCCGTCCAGCCGTGTCGCCGCATGAACTGATGCGGTCTTGCGGTGTTCTTGCCCGCCTCGCCCGAGGCGCCCACCAGCGCCACGGCTCGAGGCTCGAAGAGTGCCCGCCAGAGCGTCTGATCCATGATGATCCGCTCAGCCGCGTTGCGAGAAGGTTCGGCCGAACACACCCTCAGCGATCCGGTTCTTCAGAATTTCGAGCGAGCCGCCGGCGATCATCCAGCCACGGCAGCGCCGCATGCAGTATTCGACCAGGCTGTCCTGACTGTAGCCCATGCCGCCCATGATCTGGATCGCCTCGTTGGCGACGTCGAAACCCGCCTGGTTGCAGAAGGCCTTGGCGATTGCAGTGTCCTCGGCCGAAGGAATGCCTGCGTCAGCGTTCGATGCCGCGCGATACAGCAGCAACTGGCCGGCCTCGAGCTTGAGCTTCATGTCGGCAAACTTCCATTGCAGCCCCTGAAACTCTGCGAGCAGTTTGCCGAATTGTCTGCGCTGAAGCGCCCAGTCGCGTGCCACCTCGAACGCGTAGCGCCCGAGCGCGAGCGAGCGCGCGGTATTGCCGATGCGCTCAACATTGAAGCCGGCGATCTGCTTGCGAAAGCCGCCTTCGCGCAACAGCACGTTCTCCGGCGGCACATAGACGTCGTCGAACCAGGACTGGGCCCACTCTTCTCCCGACATGAACGCGGTCTTCTTGCCAAAACGCAGCCCTTCGCTTTTGGTATCGATCAACACCGACCCGATGCCATTGAGACCGGGACCAAAGCGAACGTAGGCCAGGATCACGTCGGCATACCAGGCGTGCGAGGTGAAGACTTTGCTACCGTTGATCCTGAAGCCCTCGCCATCGGGCGTGGCGGTTGTGACGAGATCGGTCACCGCCGACCCCGCCTCGGGCTCTGTCATGCCGACCGAGATCACGCCTTCACCTGCAAGGAGCCGCTTCAGGTAACGCTCTTTTTGATCGGCGCTGCCGTATTCGGCGAGCACCCTGATCGCGCCGAAGCTACCTGCCTGGATCACGTCTGCGCTGCGTGGGCAAACCGAGGCGATGGCCTCGATCGCCAGCACAGCATCCATGAGCGAGCCGCCCTGGCCGCCGTCTGCCTCGGCGATCGTGATGCCCAGCAGACCGTTTTCGGCCATCAGTCGCGCCACCTCCCAGGGATAGGCGGGCTCGTGTGCCCTTGCCACCGCACCGTCGGCGAGGTGATCCCTGGCAAATCGAGTCACAGAGTCCTTGAAAGCCTGCTGTTCGTGACTGAGGTGAAAATCCATGATGCGGGTCCGGCTCTTGAAAGGTTAAAAAAGGCCCGTCTGAACGGGCTGTTGCGATGGGTTCAGATCACCGTTCGCCAGGTCGCGTGATCACCGCTCGCGCCCCGCACGACATCGAAATAGCGGGCCTGCAGGCGACGGGTGAGCGGACCGGGCTGCCCGTCGCCGACCGGCAACCGGTCGATCGAAATGACCGGGATGATCTCCTGGCCGGTCCCGCAGATGAACGCTTCTTCAGCCAGATAGAGCTCGCTGCGGTCGACTTCGCGCACCTCGGCGGGCTCGCCGGTCATCTCGCGGTAGAGGGTGAGCAGCGTATCGCGCGTCACACTCTCCAGAATGTTGGAGGTGGGGCCAGGCGTGAGCAATCGGCCATCACGCACCATGAAAAAACAGGCGATCGGGGTCTCCGAGACCTTGCCCGAAGGGGTGAGCATCAGCGCGCCGTCGTAGCCGTCAGACTTGGCCTGCAGTTGCGTGAGGCGCGCATTGTGGTAGTTGGCCGTCGCCTTGACGCGAGGCGGGCTGGCATTGTCGGCCAGCCGGCTCCACGAGCTCACGCCCAGACTCATGCCGGTCTGTGCGAACTTGGGTTTTTCGCGGGGCACGGCCGCAGCGGTGAATCCAATCGGCCCCGGCGTGGCCATCAGGCCCTGCGCCTCGATGTAGACGAGCAGGCGAATGTAGACGTCATCGTCGGGTTCGTTCGCGCGCACCAACCGGGTCAGACAATCGGTGAGATATCCGTGATCGAAGGCGGGCGCCATCCGCATCACCTTCATGCCGAAGCGCAGGCGGTCCAGATGCTCGCGCAACCTGAAGAACGCGAAGCGCCCGGGTGTATCGAGCTGATATGCCCGAATGCCCTCGAACACCGTACAGGCATAGGTCACTGCGAGCGACATGGGATGGATGGATGCCTGCTCATACGGCATCAATTCGCCGTTCATCATGATCGTGTGGGCTTGCCACATGTTCGGTATTCCTGTCTCGATTCAGCCGCGCAGAGCGCGCAATTGTGCCGGATATCCGGATGGGTCCACGGCGGCGTCGATCAGAACCGGGCCGTCCGCGGCAAGCGCGCGCTCGACCGCGCTGCGCAGCGTCGCAGGTGAGGCCGCCGTGAGCCCGATCCCGCCCATCCCGGTCATGATCCGAGCGAAGTCCGGCCGCGCCCAGCGAACGCCTTCGGGGGGCAACTGCCGGCTCTGCTGCTTGATGTCGATCAAGGACAAGGCCCCGTCGTTGAAGACGATCGTGATCACTCTGCAGCGCTGCTCGACGGCCGTGGCGAGTTCGCCCAGGCACATGAGCAATCCGCCGTCTCCGGTGAAGGCGATTGCAGGGCGGTCGGGCTCATGGAGTGAGGAGGCGATTGCCGCCGGCAAGGCATAACCCATGGTGGCGAGGCCGTTCGAAATCAGCAGGTCGTGCGCCGCGTGGCAGGCCCAGAAAGTCGTGGCCGAAAACATGTGAGCCCCTGCATCCACACTCACGCGTGGGAGTAAGCCCGATCCGTTGCGATGGGCTGCGCACACCGAAAGGGTGCTTTCGACCAATTGCTGCGGGTCGATCAGTCCTCCGGAGCCCCGGTAGGCGAGCGCATCACGCATGATTTGGCGCTGGTTGGCGATCTCGGATTCGCTCCAGTCAGATGGACGTGCCGCATCGATCAGTCGGTCGAGATGCTGCTCGAGGCTGCCGTGCAGGGCGAGATCGGCCTCGACATAGTGAACCGGATGCCGGGTCAGTCCGACTTCCAGTACGGGCAAACGGTAGGGCCAGGGTTGCAGGATGAACTCCACCGGATCGGCACCGATCAGCACGATGAGATCGGCCGATGCGACGGTCGCCTGCTCGGCCGCACCCCCCGTGAAGATGCCGGCGTACCAGGGCGAGTCGTCGCCGATCACGCCCTTGGCCTTGTAGGTGACGAGCGCTGCGCAGCCCAACTGCTCGGCCAAGCGCCTGACGCGCGCGGCGACCGGCCCGCTGCGGGCTTCGAGGCCAATCACGAGCACCGGTCGACGCGCTGTTCGCAGGCGCTCGCAGGCGCGATCGATCAGGGCCGGGTCTGCGATTCGAGGCTGCGGCAAAGGCCCTGCCGCAGGGGACGAGTGCACACCGGCTGAATCAATGACGGCGCGCGCGTCCGCGCCGTTGAGTTCGATGTGGACGGGCCCTTGGCGGGGTTCGAGCGCGGCGGCAATCAGGCGCGGGGTTTCGGTGACAGCCGTCGCGGGCGCCAGGGTGGAGTGGGCTTTGACAAGCGGCGCGAGCACAGCGCGCTGGTCGTACCACTGGTGGGTGACATAGCTCAGCTGCTTGTCCGAGAAGCCGTCAGCCACCAGCGCGAGCGGCGATCGGTCCAGACTCGCGTGCGCCACACCGTTGACCGCATTGGCCATGCCGGGTCCCTTGGTGCTCAGCGCGAGACCGACCGAGCCCTCGAGATCGGCGGCAGTCGCCGCCATCATGACGCCGGAACACTCGTGCCGGGTCAGTATGAAGGGCATGCCGCGCACGCGCGCCGACTCGATGATGTCGAGGCTGGTCCCGCCTCCGGGCAGCCCGAAGACGCGGCGGGTGCCGGTCTGCCGAAGGCTCTCGACCAGCAGGTCGGATACAGTCCGGATGGGAGACGGAGCGCTGTGTTGGAGGGCGCCGTCCTCGCCCTTGGAGAGTGCGTTCATGCGGCTTACATTACCATACGCCCCTCGCTCGGCAGACGGCGCTGCCCGTGGTGCTGCGACCGCTCTTCAAACAAGACAATCGGAGACCCCATGGCGCGTTATGGAGCCCTTGAGATCGGGCTGATCTGGCAAAGGCTGTCCGGCTTCATCGACGAAGCGGCCCAGGTGTTCCTGAGGACCTCTTTCTCATCGGTGGTTCGTGACAACTGGGACATGGCGCTGGGCTTGATGGACAGCCAGGGTCGGCAGATCGTGCAGTCCGCCAAAAGCGTGCCCTCGTTCATCGGCACGATGCCTAGAACCCTTTCCGCGATGCTCGAACGATTCCCCCGCGAGCGACTCGAACCCGGCGATGTGCTGATTTCGAACGACTCGTATCTTGGGACCGGCCATCTCAACGACATCACGATGGTGATGCCGATCTTTCGAGGCCGTGAGCTGATCGCCTTTATCGGCAGCACGTTCCACAGTGTGGACATCGGAGGCGCGCCTTCGGTGGACGCGCGCGACGCATTCGAGGAGGGGCTCACCATCCCGGTGTGTCGGATACTGGTGCGTGGCGAGGACAACCCCGATGTGATGGCCTTTCTCGAGGCGAATCTTCGCGCGCCGCAGGAGACTCTCGGCGATATCCGAGCCCAGTTTGCCGCCTACGGGCAGGCGCGCGAGCGCCTCCTTGCCTTGCTCGAATCGGAGCGAATCGATGACCTCGACACGCTGGTCGACGAAATCCTCGATCGATCCGAGATCAGCATGCGGCGTTCGATCGAGGCCTTGCCCGCGGGCTGCTACGAGGACGAGATCCAGCTCGACGGCTTTGATTCGCCGCTGGTGATTCGCTGTGCCGTCACGATCGGCGACGGTGACATCGTTGTCGACTATGCGGGCACCTCGGCTCAGATCGCGCGGCCGATCAACTCCGTGCTCAACTACACGATCGCCTACACCAACTACGCGCTCAAGTGCCTGCTGGATCCGACCACGCCCAACAATGACGGCACCTTCCGCCCGGTGGTCGTTCGCGCGCCCGAGGGCAGCATCGTCAACCCACGCCGGCCCGCCCCCGTCTGGGCGCGGCATTTGAGCGGGCATTACCTGCCGCCCGTGGTGTTCGGTGCGATGGCCAGAGTGATGCCCGAACGCGTGATCGCCGATTGCGGTTCGCCACTCTGGAGCGCCTATTTTCAGGGGCGTCATCAGGATGGTCGCAACTTCGTGAAGATGTTCTTCATGAACGGCGGGCATGGCGCGCGCGCGGGCCATGACGGCGCGCCTTGCCTGTCGTTTCCCTCGAATGTTGCGACCCTGTCGATCGAGCGCTTCGAGGCCAATGTGCCAATGATGATCACCGAAAAGGCCTTGATCGAGGGCTCGGGTGGAGCCGGCCGATACCATGGGGGCGCCGGGCAGAGAATTTCCTTCAAGGTGACCGGTGAGCACCCGATGGTGATGACGATCCGCCATGAGCGCGTGAAATTTCCGCCCCGTGGCATCCTGGGTGGAGGGCCCGGTGCGCCGGGCCGTGATCTGATCAACGGCCAGGTCATTGCTTCGAAGGGGCGATACACGCTTGCGCCGGGTGACGTCGCCTCATTCGAGACCCCGGGTGGGGGCGGCTATGGCGCCATGGTTGACACGACAACGAACGGGGGGGCGGCATGAGCGCGTCGAAAGCTGCGGCCGTCGCGACTGGCGGTCGATATCGCATCGGCGTTGACATCGGCGGGACCTTCACCGACTTTGTGATGCTCGACACCGAACTCGGCACCTTGCGTAATGAGAAGCTGCTGACCACGCCCGATGATCCGTCACGTGCGGTGCTCGATGGCGTTGCTCGCCTGCTCACCGCGGCGGGCATCGGCTCGGATGAGGTCGCGCAGGTGATTCACGGTACCACCCTGGTGGCCAATGCGCTGATCGAACGCAAGGGGGTTCGGACGGCCCTGGTCACCACGCAGGGCTTTCGCGATGTTCTGGAGGTCGGGCTCGAGTGGCGCTATGACACCTATGATCTGTCGCTCGAATTGCCGCCGCCGCTCGCGCCCCGTCATCACTGTTTCGAAGTGGTCGAACGGCTCGATGCGAGTGGTGCCGTGCAGCAGGCGCTCGACGAGGACTCGGTTCGAGCGGTCGGAATGCGTTTGCGCGAAGAAGGCATCGCGGCGGTCGGGATCTGCCTGCTTCATGCGTTCCGAAATCCTGCCCACGAGCAGCGTGTCGAGGCGCTCCTGCGAGAGACCTGCCCGGGGCTGGTGACCTGCACCTCGAGCGATGT
>JBIKTA010000499.1:0-2852 GCA_044348315.1 Burkholderiaceae bacterium
GGTGAGCGCCGGCGCGAGCCAGCCGTCGAGTTTTTGCCCCGTGTGATTGCGGATCGTGTCGATCGAGTCCTGGATCACCGCGCGTTCCTCGTCCTCGCTCAGGCCGAAGAGATAGCGTGTGTTGTAGGTGCCATGGGAGTAGAACTCCCAGCCGGCCTGGGCGCAGGCCTCGATGATCTCCGGATGGTGCTCGCACATCGCAACGTTGAGCGACACGCTACCGCGAATGCCGCAGCGCTCCATGGCTTGGAACATGCGCCAGAACCCGGCGCGATTGCCGTAGTCGCGGTAGGTGTAGTTGAGCACGTCGGGTGCCGGGCGTCCCCATGCGGCGCGTGAGGGGTTGCGCGGGGGATTGAGTTCGTAGAACTCGATATTTGGGGCCACCCAAAACGCCACTCGTGCACCATTGGGCCAGCGGATCGCGGGCCTCCGCGACCATGGCAGGTGATCGTAGAACCCGGGATCTCGGACGCTCATGCTCCAGCCTCCTGGGGAAGGCTTATCAGGTGCTCGAGGACCTCGGCAACGGGGATCACATCGGCGTACTTGAGCATCATGTCGTAGAGGTTCGCGAAGTGCGGGCTCTCGTGTTTGTCGGCCACGCATTCGATCGGGACGATGGTCCTGAAACTGCGCTGGAGACTGTCGACGACGGTGGCACGCACGCAGCCCGAGGTCGAGCCGCCGGTCACGATCACGGTGTCGACGCCATGAAAGGTGAAGATCGAGCCCAGATTGGTCTCAAAGAAGCATGAGGCCATGCGCTTGTTGATCACGATGTCGCGGCGATGATCGATGCGGGCCCGGTCGTCGAACTCGGCGCGGCGGCTGCCCACCTTGATGTTTTGCAGCGAATCAGGTGTGTCGGAGCGGGTGCCCCAGACCCCGCAGTCTTCGCCCGACTCCATGTAGGCGACGTAGGTCCAGACCACTGGAAACTGGTGGGCACGAAACGCGTCGGCAAGTTCGTTGATGTAGTCGACCTGCTTGGGGTCGGTCTCGTAGGCCGTCGCAAACTCGCCCACGGCGGTGTAGGCCTTCTGCACATCCACGTTGATCAACGCGAGCTTGCGGCCAAAGCCGAAGCGCTTCCTGGTCGGGTTGGCCCGGGCTTCCTCAAAGAGTTGGCGGGCGGTTTTGTCGGAGCATTGCATGATGGGCGACTCGATGGACAGGGATGAAATAAAAACGAACCGAGCCCGAAGGCTGGCCACACGCTTTACGGAGAGCGAAAGATAAGACATTTCCGCGGATCGTGCATGGCCATCGGGGCGAGCGTGGCATAGTGAAAGCTCTTTGCAGTCGCGCATCGTCATCATCGCCGGGTTACCATGAATCCAGCCGAACTCTCTTCTGATCGCCCCTCCGGCCTGTGGCTCGAGTTGCCGCCCAGTTCGGCGACGGCGCCGCCCAGACTGATCGTTTTTCTCCACGGGGCGGGTTCGACGCCCGAGGCCTTTGCGCCGGCGGCGGTCGCTTGGATGCTCAAGTTCCCCGGCGCGACCGGCGCCATCATGCAAGGACTGGTCGATGCGCCCGCGGGTGGTTTCGACTGGTACGCTCCGACCCGCGATCCTGCGGACTTGGAGGCCCGGATCATTGATTCGGGTGAGCATGTGGCCGCGCGCATTGCCCACCTTCAGAAGACGTCCGGTCTTGCAGGCTCACAAACGGTGCTGGTGGGGTTCGCCCAAGGGGCGACCATCGCGCTGGAACTGGCTCGGCGGCACGCCGAGCGTGTCGCGATCGTCGTCGCCTGCGGCGGGCGGATGCTCCCTTCGCTCAAGGCGGATGAGTCGATCCGACCTGCGATTCACCTCATTCATGGCTTGCTCGACACGGTCACCCCGGTTGCTCACGCCCGGCAGGCCTATGGAAGGCTCAGGGGCGTGGGCGCGGCGGTGACGCTGGATCTCATCGAAGATCTCGGTCATGGCATCAGCCAGGACGTGATCATTATTGGAACGACCCGGACGCTGCAATCCATTTTCAGCGGGCGCAGGATTAGAATCGAGGCCCGTTTGGGCGCGTCGGATCCGACCGTCCCGTCCATGACGGCAAGCCTTCATCCACAATCGGGAGCATGACCATGGGCCGTGAAGTTTGGGTGGTGAGCGGCGTTCGCACCGCAATCGGAACCTTCGGCGGCAGTCTCAAGGAGCAGACGCCGACACAACTCGCGGCTGCGGTGCTGCGCGAGGCCTGTCGGCGCGCCGCGGTCGGGGCCGATGACGTTCAGCACGTCGTGTTCGGGCACGTGATCAACACCGAGCCGCGCGACATGTACCTGTCGCGTGTGGCCACGATCGAAGGCGGTCTCTCGATTCATACGCCGGCGCTGACCTTGAATCGCCTTTGCGGCTCGGGTCTGCAGGCGGTGGTAAGTGCCGCCCAGACCATTTTGCTGGGCGATGCGGAGGTGGCGATCGGGGCCGGTGCCGAGGTGATGAGTCGCGGTCCCTACCTGATGCCCGGGGCACGATGGGGCCAGCGCATGGGCGATGGTCAGATCGTCGACATGATGATCGGTGCCTTGCACGACCCCTTCCAGCGCATCCACATGGGCGTCACGGCCGAAAACGTCGCGCGTCAGTGTCAGATCAGCCGCGAGGACCAGGACCGTCTTGCCGTCGAAAGCCATCAACGCGCCGCCAACGCTCTGCGCAACGGCTATTTCCGCGAGCAGATCCTCGGCGTCGAGCTCAAATCGAGGAAAGGCACGACCGTATTTGACACGGATGAACACGTCCGTCACGACGCGACGCTGGAAGACATGGCGCGGCTTCGGCCCGTGTTCGTCAAGGAAGAGGGCACCGTCACAGCCGGCAACGCTTCGGGCATCAATGACG
>JBIKTA010000050.1:0-9528 GCA_044348315.1 Burkholderiaceae bacterium
GAGCGCCGGGCATCCTGGCGCAGCAGGCGCGACAGCGCGTATCCGAGCACGAACCCGATGGCACCGAGCCCGATCGAGGCGGCATAGACCGGAAAGTCGGTCTCAAGCAGCAGCCCCCAGTTGCGCGGCACCCAGGAGCCGATCAGGAACAGGATCACCACTACACCGAGCAGGGCACCGAACATCTCCACCACCGCGCCCACGTTGGCGTTCCACTTGCGCAGTGCGATGCCGATGACGGTCGGCACCAACAGCACGACCAGCACCTGGATGACGTTGCCCGCTGGCACCTGCCATTCGCCCTCGATGCCGGCGCTGTAGAGGGTGAGCGTGAGCGGCACCATGACCACTGCCAACAGTGTCGAGGATACGGTCATCAGGATGGACAGCGACAGTGTGCCCTTGCTGAAGTAGGCGAAGATGTTGCTGGTCGTGCCGCCGGGCATGCAGCCCATCAGGATGAGTCCCACCGCGTAGGCGGGCGGCAGCGCCAGCACCTGGGCGAGGCCGAAGGCCAGCGCCGGCATCACCCCGTACTGGCAGACAAGTCCGACGGCGATGCCCTGGGGCTTGCGCAGTGCGATTGCGAAGTCCTTGAAGGTGAGGCTCGAGCCCATCCCCAGCATGATGATCATCATCATCACGCCGAGCAGCCGGGTTTCGGTTTCGGTCAGCATGGTTCAAGCGCTCCGGGCGTTGGCGGGCGGGTCCCGGCGCAATTCCTTGCGCAGGATCTTGCCGATGGGGCTCTTGGGCAGTTCATCGCGGAATTCCACACGCGACGGCACCTTGTAGGCGGCGAGCTGCCGGCGACAGTGTTCACGTACTTCTTGCACCGTGAGTGTCGGGTCCTGGCGCACCACGTAGGCGACCACCGACTCGCCGGTGTCTGGATGCGGCATGCCCACCACCGCGGCCTCCAGCACCTTTTCATTGAGCGCCAGCACGTCCTCGATCTCGTTGGGATATACGTTGAAGCCGCTCACCAGAATCATGTCCTTCTTGCGGTCGACGATCCGGTAGTTGCCGTCGGCATCCATCGTGGCGATGTCGCCGGTGCGAAGCCAGCCATCCGGGATCGCCTTTGCGGTCTCCTCCTCACGCTGCCAGTAGCCGCGCATCACCTGCGGACCCTTGACCAGCAGTTCACCCGGAGCGCCGGAGGCGACGTCGCTGCCGCTGTCGTCGATCAGCCGGAGCTGCGTGCCTGGGGCGGGCCGGCCGATGGAGTCGGGTGTCCGTACCGACTCGAGCGGCTGGAAGCAGACAACCGGCGAGGTCTCGGTCAAGCCGTAACCTTCGACCAGAGGGGCTCCGGTCACGCGCTCCCAGCGTTCGACCACCGCGCGGTGCATGGACGCCCCGCCACCGCCCGCCGCCTTGATGTGGCGGGGCGGGAACGCGACGAACCATTCCTCGTTCAGCAGCGCGTTGTAGAGCGTGTTGACGCCAGTGATCCAGGTGATCTTGTAGTTTTCGATGGCGCGCTGCAGGTTCTGCACCGGCCGGGGGCTGGGAACCAGTATGTTGTGGGCGCCGGCAGCGAACATGGTGAGGAAATTCACCGTGAACGCGAAGATGTGATAGAGCGGAAGCGCGGTCAGCACCACTTCCTTGCCTTCGTCCAGGCGGCTTCTGGCGAGCGTTCGCATCTGCTCCACGTTCCACAGCAGATTGCCGTGGGTGAGCATCGCCGCCTTGGCCACGCCGGTGGTACCGCCGGTGTATTGAAGCAGTGCGAGGTCGTCGTGGCCCAGCCCCTTCCACCCGTTGCGACCGGTGGCGTTGGAGGCGCGTCCCTGTGCCAGCGCCTCCGGCAAGCGGGTCGCCTGTACGCCGTGCGCAGGCAACTGCCGGTTCCACCACTTCATCACGCCCTGCACGATCGCGCCGACCACGGTCGGGAAGAATTCGGGCACGCGCGTCACCACCACGTGTTTGACGCCGGTGCCCGGCAGGGCTGCTTCGAGCCGATCCATGAAGAGGTCAGCGATCACCACGGCCTTGGCGCCGCTGTCGATGAACTGGTGCTTCATCTCCCGGGCGGTGTAGAGCGGATTGGTGTTCACCGCCACGCAGCCTGCCTTGTGGATCCCGATCAGGCAGACCGGGAACGCCAGCACGTTGGGTAGCTGAAGCGCCACGCGATCGCCCGCGGACAGGTTCAGCACGTCGCGCAGGTAGGCGGCGAAGGCGTCGCTCATCGCGTCCACCTGGGAGTAGGTGAGCGTGCCGTGCATGCCATTGGGCATCACGCAGGTGAAGGCCTTGAGCGGGCCGAACTGCTGCGCTGCGGCTGCAGCCATTGCGGGCAGGCTCGGGTGCCGGGGTGGGGGCAGGTCGTGTGGCAAGACGTCAGGTGGCATCGCAGGGGCCGCGGGTGTGTGTCGTTTGGAGGATACCCGCGATTCGCGCGAATGTGACAGCAGCACGCGAATTTGGGTATGGGCTTGCCACGGGGCCAGGTGGTATAGGGCTGGAGGACGAAAAAAAACAGCGTGGCTTTTGACCACGCTGTTCGTTTTGGGCGCTGATTTTTTCAGCAGCCCAGCAGCAATTACATGTCCATGCCGCCCATGCCACCCATGCCGCCCATGCCACCGGGCATACCGCCTGCGGCCGGCTTGTCCTCGGGCTGCTCGGCCACCATCGCGTCGGTGGTGAGCATCAGGCTCGCGACCGAAGCGGCGTTCTGCAGGGCGGTACGGGTGACCTTGGTGGGGTCAACCACGCCCATTTCGAGCATATCGCCATAGGTGCCGGTCGCGGCGTTGTAGCCGTGATTGCCCTGGCCTTTCATCACTTCAGCCACGACCACGCTGGCTTCTTCGCCGCAGTTGTTGACGATTTGACGAAGGGGCTCTTCGACCGCACGCATGACGATCTGGATGCCGGCGTTTTGGTCGGCATTGTCACCCTGGACCTTGATCGTGCCGCGGGCGCGCAGCAGCGCCACACCACCACCGGCCACGATGCCTTCCTCGACGGCGGCACGGGTCGCGTGAAGCGCATCTTCGACGCGGGCCTTTTTCTCTTTCATCTCGACTTCGGTCGCGGCGCCGACACGGATCACGGCCACGCCGCCGGCGAGCTTGGCGACACGCTCCTGAAGCTTCTCGCGGTCGTAGTCGCTGGTGGCCTCGTCGATCTGCTGACGGATCGCCTTGACGCGGGCCTCGATGATCTTGGAATCACCGGCACCATCGATGATGGTGGTGTTTTCTTTGCCAACTTCCACGCGCTTGGCGCGGCCAAGATCCTGGAGCGTGGCCTTGTCGAGCGACATGCCGGTCTCTTCGGCGATCACGGTGCCGCCGGTCAGGATGGCCATGTCTTCGAGCATCGCCTTGCGACGGTCGCCGAAGCCGGGCGCCTTGACCGCAACGGTCTTCAGGATGCCGCGGATGTTGTTGACCACCAGGGTCGCGAGCGCCTCGCCCTCGACTTCCTCGGCGATGATCAAGAGCGGACGGCCAGACTTGGCCACTTGCTCGAGCACCGGCAGCAGGTCACGGATGTTGCTGACCTTCTTGTCGTGCAGCAGCACGAAGGGGTCATCCATCACCGCGATTTGCTTTTCGGGGTTGTTGATGAAGTAGGGCGAGAGGTAGCCGCGATCGAACTGCATGCCTTCAACGACATCGAGCTCGTTGTTGAGTGACTTGCCGTCTTCGACCGTGATCACGCCTTCCTTGCCGACTTTCTCCATCGCCTGGGCGATGATGTTGCCGATCTCGGAATCGCTGTTGGCAGAGATCGAACCGACCTGGGCGATCTCCTTGTTGGTCGTACAGGGCTTGCTGATCTTGCGCAGCTCTTCGGTCAGCGCGGTGACCGCCCGGTCGATCCCGCGCTTCAGGTCCATCGGGTTCATGCCCGCGGCGACATACTTCATGCCCTCGCGCACGATGCCCTGGGCCAGAACCGTCGCGGTGGTGGTGCCGTCACCGGCTGCGTCCGAGGTCTTGGAAGCGACTTCCTTGACCATCTGGGCGCCCATGTTCTCGAACTTGTCCTTGAGCTCGATCTCCTTGGCGACCGAAACACCGTCCTTGGTGACGGTGGGCGCGCCGAAGCTGCGCTCGAGCACCACATTGCGGCCCTTGGGACCGAGGGTGACCTTGACGGCGTTGGCGAGGATATTGACGCCCGCGACCATCTTGTGGCGCGCGTCGTCGTGGAACAGAACAATCTTGGCTGCCATGTTCTAAAGGCTCCTGAATAGCTGAATTTAAATCAAACGATCAAACTGGGTGCGCGACCGACCGGTCACTCGACCACGGCCATGATGTCTTCCTCGCGCATCACGAGGAGCTCGTCGCCGTCGACCTTGACGGTCTGGCCGCTGTACTTGCCGAACAGCACCTTGTCACCGACCTTGACGGCCATCGCACGGACCTTGCCGTCGTCGCCGACCTTGCCGTTACCCACGGCCAGCACTTCGCCCTGGTCGGGCTTTTCGGCTGCGGAATCGGGGATCACGATGCCGGAGGCGGTCTTGCGCTCATTGTCCAGACGCTTGATGATCACGCGATCATGCAGAGGACGGAGTTTCATGGAAACATGCTCCTAAAGGCTTAAAAAGACTGGTTTTCTGGGAACGCCAACCTGGCTGAAGCCAAGTCTGAACCGTCGGGCCAAACGCTTTAAGTGCGATTGTTGCTAGCACTCGACGGCTGCGAGTGCCAATTATAGGGCCGGTTCCACCCGTTTCAAGTCCCGGGGTTTTGTGAAATCGCGTGAGTGGCTGCGCGAACTGGGGTTTGCAGCCTGTTCCCCCAGCCAGCCGGAGGGGGTCAGGCGATGCGCGAGTAGCGTTCGATCGAGGCGTTTCCTTGCAGGTGGCTGTCAAAGGCCATCGCCACGGCCCGCACCAGAAGGCGTCCGCCCGCCTTGATTCGGAGCAAAGTCGGGTCGGGTGGCTGACTTTGCGGCCGACCTGCCGCACAATGCGTTCGGTTTTCGACCGCCCCTCAGACATGAATCCGAAGCCCCAGTCTCCTGCCCTGCCCGCGTCCTCCAGGAATCGCCGCCGCGTGTTGCTTGCGCTGGGCTCTGGCGCCCTGACGGCTGGCGTCTCCGCCTCGCCCAAGTCACCGTCCGGTCGCCCGGCCGCACCCTCCATGGCCGAAGAGGGCGCTTCCCTCGTCGCTTCCTGGGCGGCGATGACCGGCGCGCAGCCTGGCCAATTCGGGGTCGCTGTCCGCTCTGTCACGGGCGGGCCGTCGATCTTCGACTGGGATGCCCGTACCGCGCTCAACCCGGCTTCCGCGATGAAGGTTGTCACGACCTATGCTGCGCTGGCGCTTCTGGGGCCCCATTATCGATGGTCGACCACGCTCCATCTGGACGGCGTACTGCGTGGCGGCGTGCTCTACGGCAATCTGGTACTGCGCGGAGGGGGTGATCCCAAATTCGTGATCGAGGATCTTCGCGCCCTGATCGCCCGTATGCGGGCAGAGGGACTCGCAGAGGTCCGCGGCGATCTGGTCATCGACGATGCGATGTTCGATCTGAAGGGGACGGCACTCGACAGCCTCGATGGTGAGCCCTGGCAGCCGTATAACGTTGCGCCGCATGCGGCGTTGATGAATTTCAAGGCGACGCGGATCGTTGTGCGAAACGATGGGGGCCAGGCGAGGATCAGCCTCGATCCGCCGCTCGCCGACGTGCGACTGCGCAATGAACTCAAGGTGATTGCCGGCCCTTGCGGTCAGGCATCGAGTGCGCTTTGGGTTCGGGACCGCGAGGTCGGGCAGGGGCCGCCCGAAATCCGCGTGGGCGGCCGCTATGCACCCGGTTGCGGCGAATCGAGCGTTTATGCGGCAGTGCTCGACCATCGCGCCTTCATTCACGGATTCTTCAAGGCAGCCTGGCGAGCCGCGGGCGGGCGCTTTGACGGATCGACGCGCATCGAGACCGGCGCTGCGGTCTCGCCGGCCTGGCTGCGCTGGGAGTCTCCGAGGAGCTTGATGGAGGTCATTCACGATATCAACAAGTTCAGTAATAACGTGATGACCCGCCAGCTGCTGCTCACGATCGCAGCGCATGGACAGTCTGGTGCAGGTACGCCTGAACTGGCCCGCGGGCGGGTCGAGCAGTGGCTGGCCCGGCAGGGTTTGAACCTTCGTGAACTTGTCATCGACAACGGTTCGGGTCTATCCAGAAGCGAAAGGATCAGCGCAGCTGGCCTTTCGGATCTGCTGGTCCACGCCGATCGCAGCGAGCATGGCGCGTTGCTGAGAGAGTCACTGCCTCGTGTGGGCTACGACGGTACGATGCGGGGCCGACTGGGCCGTCACCCGATTGCCGGCCGAGCCTGGATCAAGACCGGCAGCCTGCGCGACGTCCGTTCGATCGCGGGCTATGTCGATGCGGCATCGGGCCGTCGCCTCGCGGTCACAATGATTGCCAATGGCCAGAAACTGCTTGGCGCGCAGCCTGCTCAGGATGCGTTTTTGCGCTGGGTCTACGAGCGCGGCTGAGCGGACTGTCGCGCCGGGTTCGCCCCGAGGTCGAGCTCCGACCAGATCGTGTCGATTCGGCTCTTGACCGCCGGATCCATGCTGAGCGCCCGGCCCCATTCCCGCTGGGTCTCGCCCGGCCACTTGCTGGTGGCATCGATGCCGAGCTTGGAGCCCAGGCCCGAAACCGGCGAGGCGAAGTCCAGGTAATCGATGGGTGTGTTGTCAACGATCACCGAGTCGCGCTGCGGGTCCACGCGGGTGGTGAGCGCCCAGATGACCTCCTTCCAGTCACGTACATCGATGTCATCATCAACGACAATGATGAATTTGGTATACATGAACTGACGCAGGAAGCTCCAGATTCCGAACATCACCCGCCGCGCGTGGCCCGGATACTGCTTGCGCATCGATACGACGGCGAGCCGGTACGAGCAGCCCTCAGGCGGCAGGTAGAAGTCGCAGATCTCGGTGAACTGGCGGCAGAGGATAGGGACGAAGACCTCGTTCAGCGCCACCCCGAGAATGGCCGGCTCGTCGGGCGGTTTGCCGGTGTAGGTCGAGTGGTAGATCGCATTGCGGCGGCGCGTGATGCGCTCGATGGTGAACACCGGAAACCAGTCCTGCTCGTTGTAGTAGCCGGTGTGGTCGCCGAAGGGTCCTTCGGGCGCCATTTCGTAACCGTTGAACGCATGTGCGGGTGGAGCGCCGCGCCAGCCGAGCGCCCCCGCGTGCGCGCGGGTAAGCGCCCCGTCCGGGTCGGCACGGATGTGTCCTTCGAGAACGATCTCCGCGCTCGCGGGCACGCGCAGGTCAAGGCCCTTGCAGCGGGTGATCTCGGTGCGGGAGCCTCGCAGCAGGCCCGCAAACTGGTACTCCGAGAGGGTGTCGGGTACAGGGGTGACGGCGCCCAGGATCGTGGCCGGGTCGGCGCCCAGAGCCACTGCGATCGGAAAGGGCGTCCCGGGGTGCGCGAGTGTGTGGTCCCGGAAGTCGAGGGCGCCGCCGCGATGCGCGAGCCAGCGCATGATCGTCTGATTGCGGCCGATGACTTGCTGGCGGTAGATCCCCAGATTTTGCCGGCTTTTGCTCGGTCCCCGGGTGACCACCAGTCCCCAGGTGATCAGTGGACCTGCATCGCCCGGCCAGCAGGTCTGAATCGGGAGGTCGGCCAGATCGACCTCACCGCCCTCGATCACCTCCTGGTGGCAAGGCGCTGATCCAGTCTCCCGAGGGCTCATCGAGAGCACCTGCCGCAGCATCGGCAACTTATCCCAGGCGTCACGCAGACCCTTGGGCGGCTCCGGTTCCTTGAGATAGGCGAGCAATTTGCCCACTTCCCTGAGCGCTTCGGTTGAGCTTTCCCCCATCCCAAGTGCGACCCGCAACGGTGTGCCAAACAGGTTGACCAGCGCCGGGGTGGCAAAGGACCGGCTGCCAGTGCCGGGCTGCTCGAAGAGCAGCGCAGGCCCCCCGGCGCGCAGCACCCGATCGGCGATCTCGGTCATTTCGAGGTGGGGCGACACCGGGGTGGCGATACGCTTGAGCTCGTGTCTCGCCTCGAGCTGGGCAATGAAGTCGCGGAGGTCGTGGTATTTCATCGGTTCGTTTTGGGCAAGCGATCGATCGGTTCAGGCTCGGCTGCGGGAAGACGTTGCCCGACCGAGCTTGACGGCGTGTGTGCAAGCTGGGTTATCATTGTCGCTCTACTCAGGATCCGATACCTAATACGGATCCGGCGATTTTTGCGCGTTTACACGTTATCGAGGGCAAGCGTTGAGGCTTCAAGGCCTCCCACCTGGTCGCAAGCCCGCCTGTTCGACCGCCGGCGGTTCGCTCTGTAGCGCTTCGGTCGATTGACTGCCCTGTGTGCAATGCGATGGCTGCTCTGGCCATCCATGGAAGGAGTTCCGATGCATTTCAGCGACCTATGGGCTTTGCTGTCCATCCGGCGGTATCTTGGTGCGATTCCTCTCCCGGTGTGCGGGTTGTTTCTTGCGTCGCTCGTGGCTGTGATCACTCTGGGTGCGCTGGTAGCAAGCGATGTCGAGGAACCTGCGCCCAGTCCGACAGGGCTCGATACGGTTTCGTCGCTTTCCCACGAAGAGTGGGTGCTGCCCACCAACGCTCACCCTTATCCCGAGGCGCTTGCGGTGGGCGTACAGCCGGCCTGGCACGGCGCGCCCGGCGTGTTCGGCAACCTGTCCTTCCAGGGGGTCGGCTCCGATTTTGTTGGTGCACTGATGCCCGGCGCCGTGGTCAGCGGTTTGATGCTGAGCGCGGAGCAGTTGCAGGTGGCGCGCTTTTTTGCCGACAAATACCGACTGCCGCTCGATCAGGTGGCCGAAGCCGTGGCAAACGCCTATTTCACTGCGCGCGAAATGCGGGTTGATCCCTTGCTCGTGGTTGCGGTGATCTCAATTGAATCGGGGTTCAATGCGCGGGCGCGCAGCCAAAAGGGCGCTGAGGGGCTGATGCAGGTGATGACCTCTGTTCACGAGGAAAAGTTCATGCCGTTCGGCGGCGTTGCGACGGCCTACGACCCGGTGGTGAATATCCAGGTCGGGGTCGGGATCCTGCGTGATCACCTGCTTCGCGAGGGCAGTATCGAGGGCGCGCTCAAGGCTTACGTGGGTGCAGCGAGGCGCCCTCATGACGGCGGATACGGTCGACGCGTGATGCGCGAGCGCGAAGCGATCCAGCAGGCGTTGGCCGTGCCGATCGAGGCGCGATCAAGTGTCGCCGGGCTGGCCCAGCAAGTCGTCGAGCACCTGTTCTGAGTCAGCACTGCGACCGGGTGAATCGGGCGATCCGCTCGGTGGCTTCGATGATGTGCTCGACCGAGCTTGCATAGGAAATGCGCAGGTGGTCTTCGTGGCGGTATTGTCCGAAGTCCTTGCCCGGTACCAGCGACACAAAAGCCTCCTCGAGCAGCCGCCTGGCAAGTACGCCGCTGCCCATGCCCAGCGACGAGCAATCCGCATAGATGTAGAACGCGCCATCGGGTACGACCGGCACGGCAAGACCCGCCTGCTCCAGCCTGGGGATGATCAGGTCCCGCCTC
>JBIKTA010000500.1:0-2849 GCA_044348315.1 Burkholderiaceae bacterium
GCCCCGGCAAATTTCCAGGACGTGCGCACCTGTGTTTCAGTCGATGCAGCCCAGGAGAGGAAGAGCCAGGTGGCGGTCTTCGCCCGATCAGAGAGGGCCGCATTGATCGGGAAGCTCCAATTCCAGATCGAGGTCACGCCCTTGCCCGCCGGGCCCTTGGGCCAGCGTGCAAAGCCGATCTTGCCGATCACCTTGGACTTGGACGGATCGTTGATGACCGAGGCGGAAGAATGCGCATCCAGATAGCAGGCAAGCGTCCCCTGCGAGAAGGCGTCTGCGATGTCGGGCCAGTTCCAGTTGCGAACTGCGGGCGGCGCATACTGGTTGAGGGCATTCACGTACCACTCGAGCGCCTGCACGGCGATCGGCGAGTTGACCACCAGCGTCTTGCCCTCGAACCAGCTGCCGCCAAAAGCGCGCAGGATCGACGGGTAGATGTACATGTTTTGGCCGGCACCCGCAAAGCCGCGCATGGCGAGCCCGAACATCCGATTGGCTGGGTCGTTGAGCGCCTTGGCGTTGGCAAGCAGCTGTTCGAACGTGGTGGCGGGTTTGAGCCCCTTGGCCTCATATAGGTCCTTGCGGTAGACCTGAACCGTGACCTCACCGTCAAAGGGCATGCCATAGGGCTTGCCGTCGACCGAGGCCGATTCGCGCCAGGCCTTGTTGATATCGTTGAAGTCGAGCCAAGCGGCATCGGTGAGCTTGGGGTTGCTCAGGTAGCGATCGAGCGGCTCGACCCATTTGTTCGCCACGTAAAGCGGGTAGTACATCGGATCGGCCGCGTGCGTCGCGTAGGTCGCGGTCTTCGATGACAGGTCGAGCATGGCCTTCTGACGGATCTGGCCGGGCGGCACTTTTTCGAAGCGGACCTTGATGCCGGTGAGCGCTTCGAACTGTGGCTGCAGGCCGATCAGGTTTTCGAAGTAGCTCGCCGGGATCACCGCAACCGTGATCGACTCGCCGGCTGCCTGGCGCCAGTCGATCTTGGCCGCACGATACGGGGCGAGGTCGTCGCCTTGGGCGAGGGCTGTGGCGGGCAGTGCCTGCGCGGCTGCGGCCGCACCACCGAGCGCGGCAGCCTGGGTGAGCGCTGTGCGGCGGCCGGAATCGACAGGGGGGGTGGAACGGGAACGGCTCATTCGGGTCTCCTCCAGTATGGGCGGATCAGGGTCCGCGGTTCGATCGAGAACGGTGATCGGGTTTTGGTGTAATCGTTTACATTGCGCAAAATACCAAAGCTTGAGACGCGCGTCCAGAACTTAAACCTTGAGCCGGTGGCGTATATCGGCCGGATCGAGGCGAATTGACCATGCCCCACAACCCCTCCCGTCCTCATTCTGAATCGTCCGGCGATGGGCCGGCTGAGCCCTCCGGGATGCGGGCACCGGCGCGCGCCTCGGCGCTCGATGTGGCGCGCGCGGCGGGGGTTTCGAGTGCGACCGTTTCCCGCGTGCTCAATACCCCGGAGCGGGTCGACCCCCAGACTCGCGCGCGGGTGCTCGAGGCGGTCGCGGCGCTGCGTTACGTGCCGCATGGCGCGGCCCGGTCGCTGCGCAGCCGTCGCAGCCGGATGATCGGTGCGGTCGTGCCCTCATTCGAATACGCCCTGTATGCGCGCACGACCAGCGCGTTGCAGCGCCGGCTCGACGCCCAGTCCTATTCGGTGGTGGTCGCCGAACATCACTACGATCTCTCCAAGGAGTTGCGCGTCGCGGCGCAGCTGATCGAGCACGGGGTCGATGCTTTCATGTTCGTTGGCCTTGATCACGCGCCCGAGTTGTACGCCTTGCTCGATGAGCACCAGCGGCCGTTCGTGCTGACCTGGGGCGCTGACCCCCGCGCGCCTCATCCCAACATCGGGTTTGACAATGCCGCAGCGACCCATGCGCTGGCCCGCCATCTCATTGGTTTGGGACACCGACGTTTCGGTTTGTTGAGCGCGCCGCCTGAGCACAATGATCGCGCACGGGCCCGGGGCGCGGGCCTGCGGCGCGCGCTGAAGGAGGCGGGGCTCAGGCTCGACCCGAGGTTCATCCGGTACGCGCCCATCTCGCTCAAGGCGGCGCAGACGGCGATGAGCGAGCTGCTGATGCTGCCCGATCGTCCCACGGCCGTGCTGGGCACCAACGACGTGTTTGGCGTGGGAGCGCTCCTTGCCTGTCGGCGCTTGGGCGTGCGCGTACCCGAGGACATCTCGATTACGGGCGTCGACAACACCGAACTGGGCGAGACCCAGCAGCCCGGCCTCACCAGCGTCGCCACACCCGTTGTCGAGGTGGGCACGGCCGCCGCCGAGCACCTGATTGCCCGGCTCGAGGGCCGGGTCTGGGAGCGCTGTCTGAGCTTGCCGGTGCAGATCGTGTTTCGAGAAAGCACCGGTCCGGTACCGCGCGGCCGGCGGGCACGGTAAGGCGTGGTCGCTCGGCGGGCGGCGCGCCCCACGCGCCGCGATCCGCAGCCCACGGTCCGCAATCCGTGCCCCGGGCGACGCGCTTCCGTGCCCCCGGGCGACGTGCCTGTCAGCCCAGGCTCGCCATGTGCTGCCGCGCGATGATCACCTTTTGCACTTCGCTCGCGCCCTCATAAATCCGCAGCGCCCGGATGTCGCGATAGAGCTCCTCCACCGGTACGCCGGTCATGACGCCCAGGCCGCCAAAGATCTGTACCGCGTCATCGATCACCTGCTGCGCGGCCTCGGTCGCGCAGAGTTTGGCCATCGAGGATTCGCGCGTGACGCGGCGTTTCAGCACATCACGCGTCCAGGCCGAGCGGTAGACCAGCAGCGCACTCTGGTCCACCGCGCAGCACATGTCCGCAATTTTCCCCTGGATCAACTGGTGCTCGAT
>JBIKTA010000501.1:0-2831 GCA_044348315.1 Burkholderiaceae bacterium
CCGGGCAAGAGGCGACAGGCCATATCGCCGCGTTTCTCGCAGTAGCGATCAACCCCGCGGCGGGTTGGCAACTGCCCCCCAATGGCGCGCGCGACCTTGCGCCCGGCAAGGGTGGGCAGGCCGCACGGGCACTTGATGCGCTGCGTCAGGTGGACCCCGAGCAGGCCCGAGCGGTCACGAGAGCCTGGATCGACAACGCGCCCAAGGGGGGCGAGCAAACGCCAGGATCTGGAGGCGTGAATTTCGTGACCCGGACAATTCCGCTGCACCAGCTCCGGACCACGACACGCGATGCAAGTGCCTCCGTCACGGTCATCGATTTCGGGTTGTCCACAATCGACCTGGAGGGTTTCAAACTCAACGATTCGACTTTGCTGATCCGGCCTACGGGGTTCGATTGGTTTGGTGCGGGGTTTCACTGGGGGGTCGATCTGACGAATACCGATCTCACCGGCACGCATATCGAACTGGATCTGGAAGCGGGGTTTAGCCCATTGATCGACACGCCGGACAAGGCGAAGGACAACCTGACCTCCGTTTACAACTCTATCTTGACCAACAGATATCACTCCAACCCGCCAAAAGGCGGAGGACAGGGCGGCGTGCTGGGCATGATCGAAAGCATCCCGACCCGATTCCCGGAGCAGCGCATCGCTCTGACCCGGCAATTGCTCGAGTTCGTCCATCGTCATCCGCCAGACGTTGCATGGAGGTACAACACGAGTGGCCTGTTGGTTTCCATGTCGATGCTCATTGAGCAATACCCGGAGCTTCAGGCCGACGGGGAACTGTCGTTCATGCTGCATCAAATCCGTGAGCAGCATGCTCTGCAACCGGCGCAAATGTTTGACGCGTATGCAGCAGCGTTGCTGAAGCAACGGCCGCCCAACCCCTTGATGGTCAAGCGAGCGATTGACACGCTGGCGGCTACCCGGCCGGCAGACTGCGACTTTCACGGGCTCGCCAAGCTCGCCGACGCGATACCTGAATTCGGCGGGGATCCACGCGTGCAATCGATGCTGCAGCGATCGTCCGAGATGCCGGCCGCTCGAGCTGCGAAGGTGTTTGAGAAGTGCTTCGCCGAAAAAGCGCGAGGCCATGCAGTCCTTGAGATCGCGCTCAGCGCATGGAATGCGATGTCGGCCGAGGCACGCGAATCAGTCTGCAAGGACAAGTCCCTGACGATCAACCTGTTCCTGGATCACACCGACCGCATCGATACGCAGCAGCCCGGTGCCGAGGCGAGCCGGGCACTTGCTCGAGCGATCGAAACCGTTTATTTCAAAACAGAGCCCTATGCAGCGATCAGGAAGATGGTGCTCGGTGATTACGGGGACGAGGAAAGCCAGATCAGGGTGATCGCAAAGATCAATGAGGACCCGCACAAGTCATCGATCCTCGTCATGAGTCCGGAAATCTTTCGAGACATCGTGAGTGACCCCGGCGCGGTGCGCTGGGAAGAAGTCATGGCCGTTCGGAGCGGACAGGGTGACATGGCGGCACTCGAATTCATTCCCGCCTCCGAACTCAAAACCCTGTTGCCCAGACTGGTGAACCCCTTCCCGGCGCTCAGGACCGCCTACGCCACTCGACCCTCAAACGCCTCAGCGCAGGCCATCGACAAGATATTCGCTAGCCAATCCAAGGACACCATCGCAACGATGGTCAACGTCCTGAACAAAGGAACGAATGATCGCTCGATGACACCGGAGACGCTGTCCGACTTGCTTGGGAGCAGTCTTGAACCCCATTTCGAAGACTACAAGCTGGTGGGTGCCTGGAAGCGCTGGACGGAAGCCCGCTTGCGCCCCGAGCACCTCGGCGAATTGCTCTCTCTGGCGAAAGAGGAGGGAATGGGAGAGAACAAGACAGCCTTTGCCCGGTATCTGTTCAGCATGTCGGCCTCATTGCTTCGACTAAGTTCGGTCGTGGGTCTGGGCACTGAAGAAAGCTCGGTCAACGCCCTACGCTTTTATGCGCACGGGCTGCTCTCCGAGGCGCTACGGCTGCAACCGGAACTTGTCGGCGCCGAAAACGGTACTGCATTCGAGAGAGGGATGTGGAACACCGAGCAGTGCGGCCAAATCCTGAGCGAGAGTATGTCGGCAGCTGCCAAGGAATTCATGCCCTATTCGGCCAAACTGATCCTTCCACCAGTGATGGCCACCTGGCCCCTCCCCAACCGGAACGAAAACGCCGGCCTCGCATCGGAGGCGATTTACTGATTGGGCTCGACCCTATCCTCTGACTCGGCAACAATACGGCATGAATTTCGATTCAGTCATTTCGACGCTTCGCGACCGGCTGCCTGGGATGATCGCCCTATACGGTTTTGGCAGCCGCGTGCGCGATGGCGGCGCGCAGGCGCGCCCAGACAGCGACCTCGACCTCGCCGTCCTGGTGGGGGGCTATGCAGACCCGGTCGGGCTCTTCGATCTCGCGGGCGATCTATCCGACCTGACCGGCTGCCCGGTCGATCTCCTCGACCTGCGCGCAGCCTCATCGGTCATGCAGGAGCAGATCCTCATGACCGGTGAGCGTCTCTGGACCAACGACCCCTTGCAGGCAGGCCTTGTCGAAGCGGCCATGCTGAGCGAAAAACTGCACCTGGACGAAAAACGTCGGCCAATGATGGAAGCAGCCCTGGCACGGGGGCATATCGATGGTCGATGATGTCGTTTTCAACAAGATCGCCTCGATCGAGCGCAGCGTACAGCGGGCCCGGGACGAGTATGCGGCAGCGGCGCCTCAGCCACCCCAGACCCGTCGCGCAACACGCTGCATGTTGCCCCCCATCACGCAGTCCACATCGCGCTCGCCCATGCCCAGCG
>JBIKTA010000503.1:0-2829 GCA_044348315.1 Burkholderiaceae bacterium
TACCGTGACCACTCCCGATGAGGTGAGTGTGCGCACCGTCGGCACTGCCCGCATCATTTCGGAAGGTACGGGCGGGCGGGTGATGATCGCGGGTCGCAACGACGTCGTGATCGATAGCTGGATCGGAATCGATCGTGATGATCAGCGGAACGCGGGTATCCAGCTGGTCGATTTGATGTCCATGACGGGTACGGTCGTATTCGACCGGAACGCCATCATCGACACCACAGGCCAGATCAATGTCCGCGGTGAGGATGTGGTGTTGCGTGGCGTGATCCGCAGTGATCGGCTCACGCCTTCGACGCTCGACAATGAGTTGTCGGTCATTGCCGCTGACGACCTCGAGGTGACGGGGAACTATACCGTCGAGGGCTCGGTGTTACTGAGCGCTGGCGGCGATATTGACCTGTACAACACACGGTTGCTGCTTGGCGCCCCGAATCAGGCCTTGAGCCTCTTGGCGGGCGGAGCAGTCAGGGTGGGCGGTACGGGTGACGATGCGATGCCCGTCGGACTTACGGGCGTGGTGGTCAGTCCCGCGACCGCTTCGGCGGCAGCGACTCGAACCATTGATTTCAACAATGTCACCCCCGTTTCCGGAGCCCAGTATCTGATTGCGGTGGCTGATGTCGTTGTCAACTATGTCGCGTCTCTCAATAGCGTACAGACCCTCGCTCAGCAGCGCCTGGCCATTGCACAGGCTCTGGCTGCCGAGTTGACGGCCGCTGGCTATGACGCGGTGGCGGCCATGGTTGCCGACCGGCCCGTACTCTCGATCGCTGATACCGGCAGTGAGGGGGGCGCGGGTCAGGATCTGATCGAGGTATTCGTCCGTGCGCCTCGTGCGGTTGTCCTCGAGGCCGACCGGCAGGTCACGTTGAGCGCCGGTACGGCGTTGGTGATGGGCGTCGACGCTCAGGTCTACAGCACCGGCAATGCCAGCCGTATCGAACTGCGTGCGGCCGACATGACGATCAATGGATCGCTGCGCGCGGGCGCGGGGTTCGATCCGGATGCTCTGCCGGGCCAGCCTGCGTTTGCCTGGCAGGGCGCTGGCGCGTCGCTCAGTCTGGCCGCTACCGGGGGCGTGATGCTCGGCGAACTCTGGGTCGACGAGAACCTCGAATTGGTGGACGCACCGGCTGTTCTTCAGGCGACCGGGAATCTCTCGGTACGCGCCGGCAGCGCGTCGGCGGGCTTCGGGTTGATCGTCGGCGGCGGCGCGTCCGTCCGTGCTGACGCGAGTGGTGAGGGTGCCATCACGGTCGCGGAGCGAGTCTCGGCGGGCCAGACGGCTCCTGCTTCGATCGTTCTCGACAGTACAGGTCCGATGGGAATTCACGGCATCGTGAACGGAGTGGATCAGGGCTCCACCGTATCGATTGCCTCACGCTCTCAGATCCTGGTCAACGGCCTCGTTCGAGCGTGGGACGCCGTATCGGTCAGTGCCGGAACCAACGCGTCAGGGGCGGCGCTTACGATCACCGCAGTGGTCAAGAACGCCGATGGCGACCGGATTGCCGGCGGCACGATCGATACCGGGGGCGTCCTGCCTGCCGATTTTGGCGGCGCGATCACGCTGCGCAGTATCGGCAGCATGGTCATCAACGGGGTGGTTGGCCAGATCGAGGAGCTGGGCGGTGTCGATACCGCGCGCGCCGGAACCGTGGACGTCGCCACGACGGCCGGGAATATCTCCATTAGCGGCGTGATCGACGCGCGTGACGATGTATCGATCCTGGGCGGCCAGGTCACGATGACATTGAACAGTCACGTGTTCGCACTTTCTGGCCAGTCCAAGACCTTCCTGCGGGCGCGTGACCGGATGGATATCCTCGGTCAGATCAGTTCGATCGACGCCATCATCAAGGCCGACCGGCTCGTACATCTGGCGGCCCCGACGATCTTCGTCGACGGGATACTAAAGACCGAGGCGGCGGGTAGCCGTATCCTGGTCAATGCAGCGACCGATCTGAAGGTCGCCGGCCTGATTCAGTCCGCGGGTGACGTCGATCTGAATTCGGGTGTCGACATGACCCTCACGCGTGCCGCGCTGGAGGGCACCATCACCTCGGCAATGCTGAGGGGCGGGACAATCCGCGTGATCGGCCAGGGTGTGGTGCAGGCCGGCATGATGAGTGGCGCCCAGGGCGCCGTCCGCAGCCCCGGTGGCGGCGATCTCCGCGCCCGTGCCGGGGGTGAGGTCGTCCTCGCCGCCGATGCGAATGTGGCCGGCGATCGCTCGGTCGTTGTTCCTGTGATCCGGACGGTCGAGGAGGCAATCCAGACCGTCGTGGGCTACCAGGAGGTTGCGGTCGGCACGGTCCAGGTACCCGTGATCACCTATGTTCCCAGCCTGATTACCGAGCAGATTGGTACCGAGCGTGTTCAGGTCGGCGAAAAGTTCTACCGCTATGACGTCCAACTCGAGCAGACGGGCTATTACAACCCGAATGCGGCTTCGGGCGCCCGCGAGCGCGAGACCTTCATCGAGGGAATCGACTATCACAACTACCAGGTGAACTGGGGGAATGCCGGCTCGGAATCCAACCCCGGCCAGACAGCTTCCGCAGTCACTGCCAGTCATATCTTCGGTCAGTACAAGGATCCGGCCTACCGGGCCTTCCACGAACTCAACCCTGCGCAGCGTCAGGCGGTGCTGAACCACCTTGGCTACATGCCGCTGTATCAGATGACCTACAGCGTGACCGATGGCGGCACGACTTATCAGAACCAGGTATTCCTCGAGCAGACTCTCAACGGTAATGTGACCCGTACCCGGGTCACCCCTTCCTGGGCCAATGCAGCGCAGGTCGTCGTTCCTGTAGA
>JBIKTA010000502.1:0-2829 GCA_044348315.1 Burkholderiaceae bacterium
AATCGCAAAAAACACAGACGGCGCGCTGGCCCTGCAGAAGGCCGGCGTGGCCATCGTAACGATGATCAATGAACTCAGCGATGCCCTCGCACCGGATGCCTCGGCAGGCGCCCTGGCGGGTGTTTCAAGCGGAGTCTTTTCTGTTCTCGCGCTCGAGATCGCGGAGCGTCAGCTCTCGATCGCACCGGGGAACCTGAGCAACACGACCAGCAGCCTGATCGATGCCGTACTGGCGCGGTCGGAACCGATCGCACAAGGTGTCAGCGTCAGCAAGGAGAGCCTGAGTGCATCTCGGGTGGGGCTGAACGAGCGGATCGCGAAATTCGCGGCCGAGATCGCGAACAGTTCCGACTTGACGAGCCTGGCGAACGTTCAAAAAACCACGCTGGAAAGCAAGACCTACACGCTGCAACTGCTGCACTTCGCCGATGCGGAAGCGGGACTGCTCGCCTCGCAGACCACGCCCCGGCTCGCGGCGCTCGTCGATCGCTTTGAGGATCAATACGCAAACTCGATCACGCTCGCCGGTGGCGACAATTTCATCCCGGGGCCCTTCATGGCCGCCGGCACCGATCCGTCCCTGCTTCAAATTCTGGGGGTGCCCGGCAATCGTAACAACGTCGAGATCGGGGCCGTTGAAGTTGCCATTCACAACAAGATTGGTGTGGTGGCCAGCACGCTGGGTAATCACGAATTCGACCTGGGCTCAAACGCACTGGCCTCAGCCTTTCGCCCGGGATCCGGCAGCCCTGGCGCGGACTTTGTCTATTTGTCCGCCAATCTGGACTTTGCTACAGACAGCGCGCTCAATCCGCATTTCGTCAACACGGTGCAGACCGCCGGGCTGGAGGAAGCCTCCGATCTGAAAGGTAAAATCGCTCCGTCAGCCGTCATCACAGAGGGCGGCACAAAGATCGGCCTGGTGGGTGTCACGACTCAATTGCTCGAGTCGATCTCCTCGCCCTCGGGCACCCGAGTCAAGGGCGCGCCAGGCCGCGACGACATGGATCTGCTGGCCTCGCAACTGCAGCCCGTGATCGATGATCTGACCGCACAGGGGGTCAACAAGATCATCCTGATGTCGCACCTCCAGGTGCTGAGCAATGAAAAGCTCCTCGCAACCAAACTTTCGGGTGTGGACATCATCCTCGCGGCGGGCTCGAACACTCGGCTGGGCGACAGCAACGACGTCGCGGTCGCCTTCCCCGGGCATGACGCCTCGTTCGCTGACACCTACCCCCTCGTGATCCAGGACAAGACCGGGCAAAACACACTTATCGTCAACACGGACAACGAATTCACTTATCTTGGTCGACTGGTGGTTGATTTTGACGATAAGGGCCACATCGTTATTGATAGTCTCACCGCAAACGCAGGGATCAATGGGGCGTATGCCGCAACCGAGCAGAACGTCGCTACAGCTTGGGGCACGACAGTCAACCAGCTTGCCACGACCGCTTATGCCCCCGACACGCGAGGCGGCGCGGTCAAGGCGCTGACCGATGCCGTTCAGGGTGTGATCGACCTGAAGGACGGCAATGTCTACGGCTACTCAGAGGTGTATCTGGAGGGCGAACGGAGCAATGTCCGCAATCAGGAGACCAATCTCGGCAATTTGAGCGCCGATGCCAACGCGTACGCGCTCGAGCAGGCGCTGGGGACTGCGGCCGCTCAGACTTATATCGTGTCGCTCAAGAACGGCGGCGGTATCAGAGCTCAGATCGGTACGATCTCCGCGCCCAGAGCCGACGGGACAGTCGACAAGCTACCCCCGCCAGGCGGCAGCGTTTCGCAGCTTGATGTCGAAAACTCATTGCGCTTCAACAATCAGCTGATGGCCTTCGATACGACGCCCGAGGGACTCAAGGCGATCCTCGAGCACGGTGTGGCGTCGCTTGGCAGTCAGGGTCGATTCCCGCAGTTGGGCGGCGTGAGTTTTTCCTACGACCCAGATCTTCCTGCCGGGTCACGGGTGAGCGACATTGCGCTAGTGGGCGATGGCTACCGGGTCGGGCTCTTCGACAACGGGGTCAAGCTGGCGAGCGCACCCGCCACCATTACCGTTGTCACGCTCAACTTTCTCGCCAACGGCGGAGACAGTTACCCCATCAAGGCCAATGGTGAAAATTTCCGGTATGTCGTCGAACAGTCCGATGGCTCACTTGTGTTGAGCAATGCCGTCGACGAATCGAAAATCTTCACCGCAGCCGACACGATCTCTGCGGCCGTGGGCTCGGGAACGCTATTGGGCGAGCAGAAGGCCTTCGAGACCTACATGAAAGCCTTCCACGGCACGCCTGAGACCGCGTTCAACGGGGGCGACGTTCCCGCCGCGCTCGACACCCGGATTCAGAATTTGAATGCTCGGGAAGAGGATGTTCTGGAAGAGGGACCGTTCGCCTTTGCTTCAACGGTCAAACTCACCGGTGCCGAGATTTCGGCTTTCGACCCCGACCGTAGCCGACTGTTCGTGACGTCCTCGAGCGGGCTGCAGGTCATCGAAGTGGGCGCGGACCTCTCGATGACATTGATCGGCACTGTCAGCTTGGGCAGCAATGACATCAACAGCGTCGCGGTCAAGAACGGCGTCCTTGCAGTCGCTGTCGCAGCATCGGACAAGACTCAGCCGGGCTCGGTTTTCCTGCTCGAGGCCGGTGCAAAGCTGACTGTGGACGCGAAGGTGATCCTGCCAACAGAACCCTTTGTCCGTGGCAGTATCGAGGTCGGCGCTCTGCCCGACATGCTGATTTTCACGCCGGACGGTTCGAAAATCCTTGTCGCAAACGAGGCTGAGCAAAATGCCGCTGGCGTCAACCCCGAAGGCTCTGT
>JBIKTA010000504.1:0-2824 GCA_044348315.1 Burkholderiaceae bacterium
GGCGGTCACCTTTGTGATCGGCAATTCCAACCGTCTGGCGGCATCACTCTTCGCCCCTGGCACCTCGATCGCGTCGACGCTCGCCAACGAATTTGGTGAGGCCGACGACTTTCATATGTCAACGCTTTATGCGCTGGGTCTCCTTCTGTTCGTGATCACTTTCGTGGTGCTGGCGATTGCCAAGATCATGATCCTGCGCGCCGAGCGCGCCAAAGGTTTCTGAGTCCGAGCAGTCGGGCGGAGCATCAACTATGGACGCGAACCTCTACCGTCGTCGCCAACGAATCAACAAGATCGGTATCACTCTGTCCATGCTCGCGATGGGTCTGGGCCTCACCGCACTGCTCTGGATCCTGGCGGTTCTGGTCGGCAAAGGCTTGGCGGGTCTTGATCTCAACATCTTCACCCAGTCGACGCCGGCGCCCGGATCAGAAGGCGGTGGGCTGGCCAATGCAATCGTCGGCAGCCTCATGATGCTGGGCTTCACGACGCTCGTCTGCACGCCAGTCGGAATCTTTGCGGGCGTCTATCTTGCTGAATACGGGAGCAGCGGCTGGTTCGGCGAGACGACACGATTTGTGACTGACATCATGTTGTCGGCGCCCTCGATCGTGATCGGCCTGTTTGTCTACGCGATCGCGGTGGCGCCCGCGGGCCACTTCTCGGGATGGGCCGGCTCTCTGGCCCTCTCGCTGATCGCGATACCGGTGATCGTTCGCACGACTGAGAACATGCTCAAGCTCGTCCCCGGCAGTTTGCGTGAAGCGGCGTTTGCGCTCGGTGCACCGCGCTGGCGGGTCGCGACATTCGTTACGCTTCGCGCCGCACAAAGTGGCGTGATCACAGGTCTGCTCCTTGCCTTGGCGCGGATCAGCGGCGAGACCGCCCCGCTGCTGTTCACGGCACTCAATAATCAGTTCTTCAGTGCCGATATGTCTGACCCGATGGCGAATCTACCGGTCGTCATTTTCCAGTTTGCCATGAGCCCCTATGACAACTGGATCCGCCTCGCCTGGACGGGCGCCCTGCTGATCACCTTCGCAGTGCTGATCCTCAACATCCTCGCGCGCGTCCTCTTCCGAGACAAGGTGCAATCGTGAACACTTTCTCAGCCCAACAACACGCGTCCCCGACGGCTGGCCTCGCTCCGGCGCTCAAAGTCCGAGACCTTGATTTTTTCTATGGCAAGTTTCAAGGTCTGAAAAAGATCAACCTCGATATTGCCACGCACAAGGTCACCGCATTCATCGGACCCTCCGGTTGCGGAAAGTCGACATTGCTACGCACGCTGAACCGCATGTACAGCCTGTACCCCGGCCAGCGCGCTGAAGGTCTCATCGAGTTCGAGGGGGCCAACATCCTGGACCCCAAGCAGGACGTCAACCTGCTGCGGGCCAAGATCGGCATGGTGTTTCAGAAGCCCACGCCCTTCCCGATGTCGATCTACGACAACATTGCATTCGGTGTGAAGCTCTATGAGAGCCTGTCCAAGTCCGAAATGGACGATCGGGTCGAGTGGGCGCTCACCAAATCGGCGCTTTGGGGCGAGGTCAAGGACAAGCTGCGCCAGAGCGGTCTCTCGCTATCGGGTGGTCAGCAGCAGCGCCTGTGCATCGCTCGCACTGTTGCAGTCAAGCCTTCGGTGATCCTGCTGGACGAGCCTACGTCCGCGCTCGATCCAATCTCGACCGCCAAGGTCGAGACCCTGGTGCACGAACTGAAATCCGATTATACGGTGGCCATTGTCACGCACAACATGCAGCAGGCTGCCCGCGTTTCTGACTTTACCGCCTACATGTATCTGGGCGAGATGATCGAGTTTGGCAAGACCGACGAGATCTTCATCAAGCCCAAGCAAAAGCAGACCGAAGACTACATCACCGGTCGCTTCGGCTGACCGTCGTCTGCTGCATCTACAAGGAAATTCGATGGCCCCCACCCACATCGACAAGATCTACGATCAACAACTCGACCGCCTCACCAGCAGCATCGGTGCAATGGGCGACTTCGCGCTTGCGCAGTTCAATGACGCGATCTGCGCCCTGCTTACGCACGACACGGCTTTGGCCCAACGGATGGTCGAGCAGGATCGGATGCTCGACGCGCTCCGGCGCGACCTCTCGGCTTCGGCCGCGCTCGTGATCGCCAAACGGCAACCCATGGCGAGCGACCTCGAGGAGGTGCTGGCCGATCTGCGCATCGTCGAGGATCTGGAGCGGATCGGTGACCTCGCCAAGAACATCGGCCGTCGAACCATCGCCATGAGTGGTGCCTCGCTACCCGAGGCGCTCGTCGCGCGAATCGAAGCCATGGTGGATCTCACCATGGGCCAACTCAGGACCGCACTGGAGGCCTTCGTCGAGCGCGATGCTCAGCGAGCGATCAACGTGAACGTCCGCGACGACCAGGTCGATGAGACCCACCACCAGATCGTGGCCGAGATGGTCGCGATGATGGGCGAGTCACGCAGCAACGTCGCGGACTATGTGCATTTGCTCTTCTGCGTGAAGAATATCGAGCGCGTTGCCGACCATGCGGTCAACGTCGCCAAAGCAGCTCACCTCAAATCGACCGGTCGTCCTATCGCATGACAGGCGACGCCGCGGCGCGTCGTGCGCGACGTTGCACCTGACCCGCAGGGTGCCGGCTTGCAGGTCGCGTGAGCCGGGCTTATGCTCCCGAACGCGGGAGTCGAGTCATGAAAATCGAGAATATTCCGTTCGGAACCACCGACTGGTCGAAAGTCGATCGGACGGAGCACGCGGGGGAAACCGGCGTCGCTGTCTGGCGAACCCGCCAGTTTGGCGCCATCCGGGTGAGAATG
>JBIKTA010000505.1:0-2822 GCA_044348315.1 Burkholderiaceae bacterium
CGTAGTCATAATAATTTATATTTCCGTACCTTGTAACCGAGTTGCTTGTAAAGTCGTCAACAATTATGACCAATTGTTTGATAGCCATTGCTGCTCACATTGAGAATCAGGTTTTGGAAGCATGTCAGCCGTAGGACTCCCGTTTGAACAACCTCCTTATTGCACCAGCCTCTCTTGCAAACGGCAAGACCGACTGTTGCTAACGGCGGGCGACCAAATGCTGTGTCTAAATGAACGCGATTTTTTTACGGGGCGCGGTCGATTGAGTAATGAGTTGCCTCGAAAAATTTACGGATCATCCACAGCAACCAGCGGATGTTGTATCCCGCTGCACACAGCACCGCATGTATCGCATCGCCTTCCGAGCTCTTCAAATGGCATCGGTTCATCCGGTGGTCTGATTTCAGATGACCGATGATGGGCTCGATCGCTTGTCTTCGTTTGAGTAATCGGCGCTCTTGGCCATTCAACCGCTTGTATTTGCCCCGGTGCTTGATATCAACTCCAGGGTTGTCTTGATCCACGCCCCGATAGCCGAGATTAACATACACGTCATTGATCGTGCAGTCGGACAGAATGCTCGCCTGCTCCAGTTGCTCGGCTAGGGTGTGCCCGTCGTAGGGGTTATTGGGGAAGCTTCTTGCGCCCGAAATCAAATTGCCCTTGAGGGTACTGGCGATCCCAACCTTCACCCCGAACTCGTACGGCGCCCGGGCTTTCCCTTTGGCGATCACTTCGGTCTTGGGCGCATGCCAGCTGTAGAGCTTCGGAGCGCCGTTGGCTTTACGGTGCTTGGACTGGGCCGCGATTTGCTGCGCCTTGCGCAACGCCTCTGTGATCGCCTTTTTCATGCTCTCAGTAACCATCGCCATCTGGCGCTCGATCTGTCTCATGAGCCTGGCCACAATAGTTCGCTGACGGTTGATCGGCTTTCTCATGCGGAGAAACTGGCGAGCCCGGGCGTATCCGCCCGCTTTACGGGTGAGCTGCTTGCCCTCCTTGGCGAAGGTTTGCTTCAGATCGATCCCGGCCGCTTTGGCGACCTCGACCAGCTTCTCTCGTGCCACCTCGAACACGCGACTGTCCGTGGGGTGAGCGATCGCCTTGGGCTGAACCGTGGAATCCACCACCACGGTCTCCAGCGCTTTGATTGAAATGACCTTCAGGTTCAGCGCAGTGGAAATGGTTTGAGCCAGCAACTCTTCGACCCCTTCCTCGCCGATCAGCTTGCGAAACTTGCCGATCAGCGTGGCATCGCAGGGAAGTCGATGCTCGAAATAATCCATCCCGGAAAAGTATTGCCAGGTCGGTGTCTCGGCCCAGCGCTCCACCACACCCTCGTCACTTTCATTGAACGCGTGCTTCAAATAAGTGAGGAAGACCTCGCCCTCGCATCCCGCATCGCCCAAGACAACCTTGTCGTCCCGATACGCGATTCGGACTCCGGAGCCAAAGACAAGAACCGGACTGAGCATGAAAAACCCCTGAAAAAAGGCGGGCGCAACTGTCAGTGTAGCGCGGCACTGGATCTACTGCCACGCCCAATCACAACCCGACTCCAGTCTCAGGACATCAAAGCACGGGCAGCCCGAACTGAGCGATCTGGACGGCCAATGGATTGGCCTGAGCCAGAGCATGGAAGTAACTGTCCGGCAGCGCCTGGCTGCCCGCAGGCGCCACCCAACTGCCGTCCACATCGCCCTTGAGCACCGCCACCAGATTCACGTCCTCGCCCGTCTCCCAGCTGATGTCAGCCGGCAGCAGCCCTGAAGCCGTACCCGAGGCGTCCTTCACCGACGTGCGCATGGTCGTGAACGCGCCCTTGCCGCTCAATGCCTCCTCATCCCAGAAGTCTCGCGTCTCCGGAACAAACAGCCACTCGCGCGCCGGCGCGTCAGAACGCCCGACCGCCATCTTGAGTATCGCCAGCGCGTCGGCCGAACTCACCCGGCCATCGCCGTTCACGTCGGCCGCAAGAAACTGGTAGGGCGATACCGGCGGCGCCTCTAAAGGCCCCTCTCCGTCAGGATCAGTATTCGGATTGATCCCCGCTGACAGCTTCAGTGCCGCCAGCGCATCGGCGGAATTGATCACGCTGCCGGTCTCGCTGCTGGTCAGCGCTCGTGAGGCCTCGAATCGGTACGTGCCACCGCTGCCCAGACTCAACTCAAACACACCATCGGCTCCAGTTTCACCCGAGATCGGAGCGCTGGAACCCGATATCGGTGCGGCGCTGACATCCACTGCCGATAAAGGCACGTGCGTCTTCCAGTGGTAGACCATGCCCTGCACGCCGGTATCGATGGTGAAGGTCAGGAGGTTGTCTGCCTCATCACCGTCCGTGTTGACATTGCCGGCTATATCGGTGAACTTGCCACTCGCCACCCGAACGGTGGCGCTGGCGGCGCCGCCGGCAGAAGGGGTGAACGAGGCAGTGTATAGCGCGCCCGAGCCGGAAAGGTTCGAGACAGTCCCGCCCGCAACAGTGAGGTCGTCAAGGCCGAAATCAGGCGACGCTTCGCTGAGCGTAAAGCTGACCGTCGCAGTTTGTCCGGGTTTCAAGGTCGTCTGGTTCGAGAACAGCACCACCGAGGGCGGTACGCTATCGAGGGCGAGGACGGTGGACGTAGGCGCACTCGCGACATAGCCGATGTTGTTGGCGGCATCACGGTAGACCGCCTGGACCGAAATCGCTCGGCCAACCGCGGACTCAGCGACCAGATAGCTCGAACCCGTCACGCCGGTAACGGGTACGCCATCCACACGCCAGATCCAGCCCAATACCCCGTTGGCGCCAAAGCCACCAGGATCAACCAAGCTGT
>JBIKTA010000506.1:0-2815 GCA_044348315.1 Burkholderiaceae bacterium
TCGTCGGTCCACCCTGCCCGCTTGTAAAAATCCACGGCCTCAGGCGGTGCCTCACGGCCGGTATCGGCAACCAGGACCCGGCAATGAAAATACTCGCCCCGAGTGATCCACAGCCGACATCCGAAGCGCCGGGTCAGCCATCCCGCCATGCCGATATGGTCCGGGTGCATGTGCGTGACGATCAACCGAGTCACCGGGCGCCCTGCCAACGGGCCAGCGAACAATTGGCGCCAAGCCTGGGCGGTCGCGGGTTGCTGAACGCCTGTATCGACAAGCGTCCACCCTGCTCCGTCTTGGAGCGCCCAGAGGTTGATATGGTCGAGCGAATACGGCAGACCCATGCGGATCCAGAACACGCCTTCGGCCACCTCGACCACCTCGCCTGCTCCGGGCGGGGTTTCGAACGGATAGCTCAGGCCCGTATCGGCGACCGGTGCGCTGCTCACGCGGGATTCGTCACTCATCATTGGCTCCTTTGTTCAGGCCCCTGGATCGCCACAAGCGTCCAGCACAGCGCGCCCACTGCCGTGAGCAGGGCCGACGCCAGGGCCAGTTCGACCCCGGAATGCATGACCCAGGGCGACAATATGCCCGCCACCAGCGCGCTCGCAACTGAACTCACGACGGCCTGCAGCGAAGACGCCATGCCGCGGCGTTCGGGGAAAAGATCAAGCAACAGTATCGTGATCGCCGGCATCAGCATGGCCCAGCCCATCGAGATGAACAGGATCGGCCACAAGGACCAAGCTGGATCGGGAGCAACCCATACATTGGCTACCGTGTTGATCGAGGAGACGAACCCCATCAGGGCGAAGCCGATCAGGATCTGCCGGCGCGGGGCGACGCGCCCGGCCAGACGTCCGCTGACCCACGCGCCGATCATGATCCCGGCGATCGAAAAGATAAAGAGCAGGAAGAATCGCTCGGGTGGAAGGTCAAGCACCCTGCCGAGAAAAGCGGGCGCCGAGAGCACATAAAGAAAAAAGGCATTGAACGGAATGCCGCTGGCGAGGGCGAGCAGCAGGAATTTTCGGTCGGACAGAAGCCTCCGATAGGCTGCGAGCAGTGGCCGCACTGCGATCGACTGACGCCGCTCGGGCACGAGGGACTCGGGCAACATGCGCCAGTTCGCGAAGGCAAGCCCCCATGCGTAGGCACACAGAAACCAGAAGATCGATTGCCAGCCCAGCCCGACAAAGAGCCAGCCTCCGATCAGCGGAGCGATGGCCGGCGCAATACCGAAGATCATCGTCACCTGTGACATCACGCGTTGCGCCTGGGCAGGCGGAAACAGGTCGCGGATGATGGTTCGGGCGATGACCGTACCGGCACCGGCGCTCACGCCTTGCACGCCCCGCCAGAACAGCAGCGTCTCGATCGAGCCGGACAAGGCGCACCCAATCGATGCCGCGCCGAATACGATCAACCCGCCGAGGATTACCGGTCGACGGCCGAACCGATCGGATAAGGGACCATGGAAAAGATTGGCGGCTGCAAACGCAATCAGATAGACCGACAGGGTCTGCTGCATCTGCGCGTCGCTCGCCTCGATCGATTCCGCAATACCGGAAAATGCCGGCAAATACGTATCGATGGCAAACGGACCGATCGCAGCAAGGCTTGCCAGGAGAACTGCGAGCGCCCATTGCGCCGGCCGGGTGCCGGGTCGCGGGTCAGTGTTCATTCAGGCCCGATCGGTGCTTCGGGCGAGGCTCAGGTAAGTCCATCAAGTGCGGCAATCATTGGCCAGCTGTTTGCCCGTGCGGGTGTCGAGCAGTAGCGACTTGTCGACGATCGAAATCCAGGCAAGACCCGACAGCTTGTCCTCGAAGCGCATCGCGCCCGACTGGGTCGCGACGGCCTGTAATTGGTAATCACGGCGGTTCCAGGTGAGGATGGCTGAGCGCTGATCGTAGGAAATATGCCGCACGTGCACCTGACGATTGAGCTCGCAGCGATAGACGCCCGGCGCCATCCGAACGTCCGGGTGGGCAGTTTGCGGGCTAGCAGCGGCAATTGCGCTGAAGCAGGAGAGGCCGGCTGCGAGCAGAGCAGGACTCCAGCGGAAAGAATCGGACATGGGCGGCTCCAAATCAAGGGCTGAGAGCGAAAATCTTCAGTTGCGGATTATGAGGCTTGGGCGGCGACGCCGACAGATGATTCGGCGCAATTTTGTGGGCGGCCACGTCCATTGACGTCCGCGGCCCGGGGCTATCCTTCCGTCTCATGGCAGCAGACGCTCGCGAACAGTGGTCCGGCCGCGCAGGCTTCATTCTGGCCGCGACGGGGTCGGCCGTCGGACTGGGCAGTATCTGGAAGTTTCCCTACATCGCCGGCATGAATGGTGGCGGGCTCTTCATGCTGGTCTACCTCGCCTGCGTGGTGCTGATCGCCCTACCAGTACTGATCGGCGAGATCATGCTCGGACGCGCGACGCGCAAGGCCACCCTCGCGACGGTTCGCGAAGTGGGCCGCTCCAAGCGCCGATGGCTCGCCGTGGGGTGGATCGGCGTGCTGGGATCCGGCTTGATCCTGTCCTATTACAGCGTGGTCGGTGGGTGGACGCTCCACTACCTGAGTCTGTCGATTCGTGGCAGCGCCGGTGCGGTGGACGCTGCGTCCGCGCAAGCGGTCTACGCCGCGCTGATCGCTTCTCCACTGACCACCCTTGGCTGGCACCTGCTTTTCATGGCGCTCACCATCACCGTGGTCGCAGGCGGGGTTGAACGCGGGCTCGAGCGGGCGAGCCGGGTCCTCATGCCGCTATTGCTACTGCTCATGTGCGGATTGCTGCTCCATGCCTTCGATCTGCCGG
>JBIKTA010000507.1:0-2814 GCA_044348315.1 Burkholderiaceae bacterium
CCCGCAGCGACCCCGCCGGCCCGGTTTATCTGAGTCTGCCCCGTGAGGTGCTCGATCAGCCTGCGCCGGACTTCGCGGAAGACCCGCTGCAGCGTCCCGCCGGCAAGGTCGAGCCCGACCCGCGCGTGGTCGAGCGTGTGGCGGCTGCGCTCGCCCGTGCCCGCAATCCGCTCGTGATCACCTCGCGATGCGGCCGGGTGCCTGCTGCTGTGCCGCTGCTCGCCGATTGCGCGACCCGCTGGGCGCTGCCTGTGGTGGAGTACCGCTCCCGCTATGTTTCGATGCCGGCGAGCCATCCGATGCATGCGGGCTACGAATCAGCGCCCTGGTTGGCCGAGGCCGATCTGATCCTGGTGCTCGATTGCGATGTGCCGTGGATCCCGGCCCAGTCCCGCCCTCAACCCGGCGTGCCCGTGTTCCAGGTGGGCCATGACCCGCTTTTTGCCCGCTACCCGATGCGGGGGTTTGCTTCCGACGAGACGATTCCGGTTGGTCCGCGCGAATTTTTGCTTGCGCTTCAGCGCGCGATGCGGGAGATCCAGCCGGACCGGGCGCTGATCGAAGCCCGCCGCGAGCGCGTGATCGTTCGGAACGAAGCCCGCCGTCATGCGCTCAGAAAGCAGATCGAGGCGGGCCAGGCGTCTACACCCATCAGCATGGCCGCGGTGAGCCATGCGCTGGGCGAGGCGCTCCGCCGACATGCAGGGCCATCGGTGGTGGTCAACGAGTATTCACTCATCCCGGCCGCATTGCGGATGGATGAGCCGGGGACGTTTTTCGGGCCGAGTCCGGTCGGCGGGCTGGGCTGGGGGCTGCCCGCTGCGCTCGGCATGAAGTTGGCCCGTCCGGAGACCCTGGTGGTGGCGGGTTTGGGCGATGGTTGCTATAGCTTTGCCAATCCGGTGGCCTGCCATCACACCGCCGCGATGCATGATCTGCCGGTGCTGACCGTTGTGCTGGACAACGGTGGTTATGGTGCGGTCGATCGGGCCACCGAGGCGATGTACCCCGACGGGCAGGCGATGCTCGACCGGCAGGTGCGGGGCGCGATGCCGCTTGTGTCGCTCGAGCCCCAGCCGCGCTTTGACCGCGTGATCGAAGCCTGTGGCGGCGTGGGTTTTCGCACCGAGCAGTATGAGGAGCTTCCGGCCACCTTTGATCAGGCGATTCGCGAGGTGATGGTCAATCGTCGCCAGGCGCTCGTGCACGTGCGCTGCCGCTGACCCCTGGCGGCGTGTCGCATCCGAAGCCTCTGTGGTTCAGGGCTGGGCGCCGCACACCGCCTGATCCATCGCATTGAGGCTCAGGTGTCGAGCACGCCTGGGTTGAAGATCGCTTGCGGGTCGAAGGAGGATTTGAGCGCGCGCAGGGCCGCGGCCGTGCCCGCAGTGCGCGTGCTCAAGAACGGGTATTCCCGTCCGATCTGCAGGTGGGTGGCGCCCAGTTGCACCCAGCGCTCGATGATGGCGGAGCGGATGCGCCGCACGGCCTCCCGGGCTTCGGGATTGGGCGCGTGCACCGGCAGGCGGGCCAGATGCTCGGGTGCAATGTACTCGCGGTGGACGGGCAGGGCCGCATCGCGCCAGTAGACGATCGGCTCGAGCCCGAAGGTGCTCGGGCCATTCACCCCGATCAGATAGCCCCAGCGCAGGCCGTGTCGTTCGACCTCGTCGCGGTGCTCGCTGAATACCGCTTCAGTGTCCTCGTAGAGCCGGGTCGCCATCGTATTGGGCACCTGGGCGTGGAACCACACGATGCGCTCGCCCTCGGGTCCGAGGAGGCGATTGAGCCTTCGAAAGGGTGAGGCACGGACCACCTTGGGCAGGCTGTCCGGCAGGTCGCGCGCACCGTGCCGATGCGCGATGGCACGCGCCTGATCCATCCGCCACTGGGCCTCCTGTTCGGTGAAACCCTCGGTCACCACGCTCATCAGGAAACCCACCTCACTGGCGTAGCGGCGCCCGTGCAGCACCAGTGAGGCGGCGTCCCGAAGCCCGGCGAGCACCGAGCGCTGAGCCGAAAACACCTTGCTAAACGACTCGAGATCCTCCTGCAGCCCCTCGAATCGCATGCGGAGATCGACCAGGAAGGGATCCATCGCAAAGCACTCGGAGGCGAGCAGATCGGCGCCGATCGCCGTCATCGTCCGCAGCATCGGGTCGGCCTCGCCGAAGGCAAAGGAGGCCGTGCGAATGACGGTGGGGCGCGGAATCAGTTGCAGCGCGATGCGGGTCTTGATGCCGTGCGCGCCGCAGTCGCCGAGAAAGCAGCCGGTGAGGTCTGGGCCGTAGTGGCGATAGAAGGGTGTGGCCTCGGAGGTCGATGCGCCCCAAGAACCCGTCCGCACGATCGAACCATCGCCCACCACCACCTCGAGCGCGAGCACCGACTCGGCCGCACTGCCCCGGTTGCCCGAGCCGAAAAACTTGGCGCCTTGCGACAAGGCGCCTCCCACGGTGGCGTGCTTTCCGGAGAAGGTGCCCCAGAAGGGTGTGCGCAGGCCAAGCGGCTGCAGGGCCTCGTCGAGCTGTTCCCAGGTGACGCCGGGTTCGACCACCACGTAGCGATCCTCGGTCCGGATCTCAAGGATGCGATCGAGTCCGCGCAGGTCGACCATCACGGTACGCGAGTCGGCCGGCACGTAGCCTGCGCTGTAGGAGAGTCCTGCGCCGCGCGGCGCCAGACTCAGTTTTTCTGCGAGTGCCAGTCTCACCAGTGACTGGACAGCCTCGGTGTTGGCCGGGCGCACGATCGCAAGCGGTGCGGCTGCGCCTTCGAAAAAAACATCGTGCCGGGCTGCGGCAAGCACCTCCG
>JBIKTA010000508.1:0-2813 GCA_044348315.1 Burkholderiaceae bacterium
AGGTCAATCTCACGCGTGACTACGCCACCAGTCGCAGCAGTTGGAGGATTCGTGGCGAGCAGGCTCCGCAGCGTCCCACCTACGCCAAAGAGAGTTGCGGTCTCCCCTTTCCCTACACGGCCAGTCCGTTGAGTCAGCCCGGACACGCTGACACCCTACAACGTCGTTCGGCCTATCGGTTTGCGATCGCGCGGAATCGTTCAGCAAGACCTCGCGGGCCCGCTCGGGGAGTCCACCGACGCGAAAAGTCCTAGACAGTGCACTGTGCTTCTGCAATCCTCGTGTCCGCTCCATCCTGGCACGAACCCTAGCTCAGGCCTCCTTCTCTCGACTCTTCCCAACGCCTGACGCGTGACCCAAACAGCCGGAACCCCGTTATGCCTGACTCTGCGATGTTGGATGCCAATCAAGTCATCCCTGGCCTGGATCTGGGCCCCTATCTCGCTGGACAGCCCGAGGCGGTCGATGCACTAGCCAAGCAGCTAAGACACACCTGCGAGAACGTCGGTTTTTTCTATATCGAAAACCACGGCGTGCCTCAAGACCTGATCGACCGCACTTTTGAGCAGTCTCGTCGGTTTCATGCGCTCCCGCTCGAGGACAAGTTGCGCCTGAAGATCAATCACGACAACGTCGGTTACATGCCGGTCAACGCCAGCATGCAAAAGCACTCAAAGGTCGAGCAGGCACGCCACCCCAACTACAACGCCTCGTATTTTTGTTTTCGGGAGCGCAGTCCCGACGATCGGGACTTTCGGGCCGGGAAGCCTTTTTGCGGTCCCAACCAATGGCCGCAAAACCTGCCCGGATTCAGGGAGCAGGTAATCGAGTATCAACGCGCGCTTGAGCAGTTGGGCCTGAGGATGCTGCCGCTGATTGCCCGGTCGCTGGAGCTTCCAGATGACTACTTCGCGCCCTACTTCAATCCTCCGCAATTCTCCCTGCGGATGTTGCACTACCCTGTCCGCGACGAATCGGTACCCGGGCAATTCGGCACCGGGGCCCATACCGATGCGGGCTTCCTCACCTTTCTCGCCCAGGGTGACGTGCCGGGCCTGCAGATTCGCACGACATCCGGTGAGTGGCTCGATGCACCAGTGCTGAAGGGGCGCTTCCTGGTCAACACCGGCGACATCTTCAGAAAATGGACCAATGACCGTTACCTTTCTACGCCCCACCGGGTGTTGAATGTTTCGGGCACTGAGCGCTATTCGATGGCCTTCTTTTTTGGCATGCACCTCGAGCGCCTGATCGAATGCCTGCCCACCTGTCAATCGCCGGATAATCCGCCGCGCCACCAGCCGTTCACCTACTTGTCCTACAAGACAGAGTTTCTCAACACCAACTATTTCCACAGACAGGGCTCGGCGACGGGTTCTGAAGCGAGCCAAACGACTCAACGAGATCGGACATGAAGGCACTATTTCTGAAGTACTGCGCGTCTATCGTACTCTGCGCATCGCACACGCTGGCTTGGACCCCGGCCGGGGCACAAACTTACCCGGACAAGCCCATCCGCATCATCGACCCCTGGGCGCCGGGTGGCGGGTCCAGCAACCAGATCCGACCTCTGGCCGTGCTGCTGTCCGAGCAGATGGGCCAGCAGGTGGTCGTCGAAGCTCGCCCCGGCGCAAACAGCATCATCGGCACCCAGGCAGTCGCCGCGAGCGCTCCAGACGGCTACACGCTACTCATGGGTAGCAAGACCATCGCGAGCAACGCGAGCTTTTATCACAACCTGCCCTATGACGCGGCAACTGCGCTGACACCCATCACCATGGTGTCGCGAGTGCCCTTCTTCATCGTGGCCAGCGCCAATGTCCCGGCTGACAACCTGAAGGACTTCATCGCGCAGGCCAAGCTTAAGCCAGGTGGATTCAATCTTGCCTCATCAGGCACTGGGGGCGCACCGCATCTCGCCGGCCAATTTTTCAGCATGAAAGCCGGCATCACCTTGACCCATGTGCCGTATAAAGGCGTTGGACCCGCGACGATAGACTTGCTGACCGGTAACGTCCACCTGCTGTTCACGGGTCTCGCCTCGGTCGGCAAGCATGTCGAGGCCGGCAAGCTCAAACTGCTCGCTTTTGCGGGGCCCAGCCGCTCCCCTGCGGCGCCCAATGTCCCGACTGCTCATGAGGCGGGCCTGACCAATTTTGAGGGGGGCGTCTGGTATGGCCTGTTCGGGCCGGCAGGCTTGCCCAAGCATGTGAGTCAGCGCATTGCCGCTGAGGTGGCCAAGGCATTGGTAAGCGCGCAGATCCAGGAGCTGTTCGCGCGGTTCGGCGCGATTCCAAGCCCAACCACGCCGGAGGAATTCGCAAAGATCTTTCGAGATGAGCTCGTTACCCAGGGCGAGGTTGTCAAGGCCGCAGGGATCAGAACGAACTTCTGATGCGAGGCAGGCTACTGGCGCAGCTTGAAATATGACTTCAATGACAACGGGGTGTAACTGCCGACCTGCAAGCGCGGCTATTTGCCGAAGTTGAGTAAGCGCGAGGGATCCGGATTGATCTTGGGTGGGAGGGGTAGGCTGATGATCGGCGGTTCTGAATGCCGCGGACGAGTTGCTGTTGACGACTGCAGCCTTGTCCACGGCGGCGGGCGTCGCCTGCGACGTACGACCGCCGCGGTGGGCAAGTCATCCTGTGAAGCGAGAGCAGCGGCTCGGGTGAGTTGTTCGGCGCGCCTGGCGAGTGATCTCTGAACGGGCTATCGTGCAGGCGCCGAAGTAAAAACGGCGCGACGATGGCTTCACCGTGAGAAGTACGCCACCGCCGCGCCCCACACGTGGATGCCAGAATCGGCCCAAT
>JBIKTA010000509.1:0-2808 GCA_044348315.1 Burkholderiaceae bacterium
CGGCACGTAGGCGGCGGCCGCATTCATCGCGGCTAACGGCGCGGGCTCGTTTGGAGAGGTCAACATGGACGGGAGTTTAAAGGGAAGCGGGCCCAGGGGCCTTGCACGCGCGTGGCTTAGAATTCCTCCACTGCGAGGAGATGCGACGATGCCGATATTCAAGCTGGGTGACCTGATTCCGGCGATTGACCCTGACGCCTGGGTGGCCGAATCAGCCGTGTTGATCGGTCGGGTTGAGCTTGCGGCAGGGTCGAGCGTCTGGTTCAACGCCACCATTCGCGCTGACAACGATCGGGTGCGGATCGGTGCTCGTTCAAACGTCCAGGACGGCAGCGTGATTCATACCGACGAGGGGGTTCCGGTCGTCATCGGCGAAGGTGTGACGGTCGGACACCAGGTGATGCTTCACGGTTGCACCATCGGTGACGGTTCGCTGATCGGCATTCAGGCAGTGATCCTCAATGGCGCGAAGATCGGCAGGGACTGCCTGATCGGCGCCGGCTCACTGATCACCGAGGGCAAGGAGATTCCGGATCGCAGCATGGTGATGGGGTCACCCGGCAAGGTGGTTAGAACGCTCACCGATCAGGAGGTGGAACGTATTCGCCGCGGCAATCAGCACTACGTCGAAGCGTCCCGGCGCTATCGACTCTCACTCCAGCGCATCTGAACGATGGACGACTCCGTTCAGCGATTTTTGCTCGAAGGCGCATCCGTTCGAGGCGAGATCGTCTCACTTGACCACAGTTGGCGGGAAATCGCCCGACGGCACGCTTTGCCTGAGCCCGTCCTCAAGGCACTCGGCGAGCTCACCGCGGCGGCGGTGCTGCTCGCTGCCACACTGAAATTTGAAGGCGCGCTGATTCTTCAGATTCACGGCGATAGCGCGGTCAGCCTGATCGTCGTGGAAGCGCGATCAGACGGCCGCGTCCGCGCGACGGTCAAATTGAGGGAAGGCGAACCCATCCCCGATACGGTTTCCCTATCCCACCTGGTCAACCGGAGGGGGCGCGGCCGCTTCGCAGTCACGCTCGATCCCGCCGGCCGAACCGACGCGCGCCAGGCCTGGCAGGGCATCGTGCCCTTTGAAGGCGAGACGGTCGCTGAGGTGCTGGAGCACTACATGAGCCGGTCCGAACAACTGCCGACGCGTCTTTGGCTCGCCGCCAACGGCGACCGGGCATCGGGTCTGCTCCTGCAGCGACTACCCGACGAGGGCGGCAAGATTCCCGCCAGCCTGACGGATCCGGACGGCTGGAACCGGATGCAGCATCTGGCGGACACCCTTGAGCCCGAAGAATTGTTGTCAACCGCACCCTCGCCGCTTCTTGAGCGGATGTTCTGGCAGGAAGCGGTGAGTGGTTTCACGCCCCGGTCGATCCACTTCGGCTGCGGCTGCTCGCGCGACAAGGTCGCGGCGATGCTGCGCATGCTTGGGACCGACGAGGTCAGGGATATCCTGGAGGAACGCTCAGAGATCGAAGTGCACTGTGACTATTGCAACGATGGCTATCGATTCGATCCAGTGGACTGCGCGGGACTCTTTATCGAGCCACCGCCACAACCGGGCTCGTCGAACCGGCACTGACGGGCACGGCGCGCTGGATGCCTGGCTTCAGACTCGCCTGCGCGGGTGACCCGGTCGGTGAGCGCGCAACCGACCCGACCGAAGCCTCGGCGGACTGGGGTTCATTCATGTGGACGAAAATCTCGCCGGGCTTGACCATGCCCAGACGCATCCGTGCGATTTCCTCGACTGCATCGGTGCCGGACTTGAGATCCTTGACCTCAGCAAGCAGCGCCGCATTGCGCAGGCGCCGCTGATCATTCAATTCGCGCTGCTCGGCCAGCTCGCCCTCGAGCTCCCAGACGCGCAGCCACCCACCCTTTCCGTACCACAACGGGTACTGGATCAGGACGAGAAAGGCTGAGAGGAGCAGAGCGAGAAGGCGCATGACAAAAGCTTACACCGGGCGGCTCGCCGGGCGGCGAACCACCTCAAGGCCTAGCGCCGCGCGCGCCGGATGTTGTAGAAGGCCGACAGCCCCGGATAGCGCGCCGTCTCGCCAAGATCTTCCTCGATCCGCAGCAACTGGTTGTATTTGGCGGTCCGGTCGGAGCGGCTCATCGAACCCGTCTTGATCTGGAGCGCCTTGGTCGCCACCGCAAGATCGGCGATGGTGGTGTCCTCGGTCTCACCGGAGCGGTGGGAAACGACCGCGGTGTAGTTGTGACGCTTGGCCATCTCGATCGCCGAGAAGGTCTCGGTCAGCGTCCCGATCTGGTTGATCTTGATCAGAATCGAATTGGCGACACCCTCATCAATACCCCTTTGTAAAATATGGGTATTAGTCACAAACAGGTCGTCGCCGACCAGTTGCACGCGACCGCCGAGCCGCTCGGTCAGCAGACGCCATCCCTCCCAGTCATTCTCGGCCATCCCGTCCTCGATCGAAATGATCGGATAACGGTCGCACCAGGTGGCCAGCAGATTGACCAGGTCGGACGCGGAGAGCCTGAGGCCCTCGCCCTCGAGATGGTAGGCCCCATCACGGAAAAACTCCGAGCTCGCGCAATCAAGCCCTAGCGCAACCTGGGTGCCCGGCTCGTATCCGGCCGCCTCGATCGCCTCGAGAATCAGCCGGATCGCGGCCTCATGGCCGTCGACACTGGGCGCAAAACCGCCCTCGTCACCAACAGCGGTCGAGAGCCCACGCTTGTGGATCAGTTTCTTGAGTGACTGAAACACCTCGGCACCGCAGCGGATCGCCTCCCGGAAACTGGACATGCCGACCGGCAGGATCATGA
>JBIKTA010000510.1:0-2807 GCA_044348315.1 Burkholderiaceae bacterium
GATGCCGCCGACAACAATGGTGAAAAGTATCAGGATGCCCCAGACGCCCTTCATGGACTGGAAGCGGTCGCGCCAGGTGAACTGGAGATCGGCGAGCGGGGCGAGATCGGGACGTAGCCGCGCGATTACCCAGATTCCGGCGCAATACAGAAAGGCCGTGATCAGACCCGGAACAATTCCGGCGATCAGCAATTTGCCGATCGACTGCTCGGTGATCACTGCAAAGACCACCATCAGGATGCTGGGCGGAATCAGTGCCGCGAGCGTGCCGGCGGCTGCAATGCAGCCCGTGCTCAAGCGAACGTCGTAGCCAAAGCGCGCCATCTCGGGCATCGCCATGCGGGTGAAGACGGCCGCATTGACGATCGTCGAGCCAGACGCAGCGCCAAATGCTGCAGAGGACAGCACGGTAGCCATCGCGAGCCCGCCCCGCAAGGCCCCGAGCCACACATACGCCATGCGGAACAACTCGGTGGTCAGCCCCGACACCGTGGCAAATGAGCCCATGAGGATGAACAGTGGAATGACCGCCAGCGAAAACGAGTTGGTCGTGCCGAATGGGATGGCAGTCAACTGCGCGAAGGCCGCATCGGGACCGACCGACAGGAAAATGCCGAGAAAGCCCGCCAGGCCCAGCGCCACGCCAATGTGTGCGCCGAGCGTCAGTGAAAGAATCAGCAGGCCGAGTACCAGCCACCCGGTTACTTCTGCAGAGAGCATGGCCATGGTGTGACGACCTTAGACCGGACGCGAATCCGAAGACGGATCGGGAATGACGTTATGGACCGGGGGCGCCTCGCCTCGTACCGCCCGGCCGAGATCGGCGATCAGATCTATAAGCAGCTGCGCCACCAGGAGACTGACCCCGAAGGCCAGCATGAAGCGGGCGGGATAGAGCGGAAAGCGGATCGTACCCATCGTGGCCTCGCCCAGGTTCCAGCTGTAGAGCGCCTCCTGCCAGCCGGTCCACGCCAGGAGTCCAAAAAAAGCGAGCCCGATCAGCTGGGTGTAGACCTCCATCAGCGAGCGCGCGCGCGCAGAGCACATGTTGTAGAAGATCTCCACCCGGATGTGTCCGCGCTTGGTTTGCGTGAAGGCCAGGGCTCCGAAGACCACCAGCACCATCGTGCTCTCAGTGAATTCAAGCGTCCCGGGTACCGGATAGTCGAAGAACTTGGTCCCGACGACATCGGCCACGCCGAGAAACATCGAGATCAACATGCCGAGTGATCCAAGCACCAGCAAGCCCAACGCCAGCAAGCGGACGACCGAACGCGCCTGTTCCATTATGGTTCCGGATGGGTACAAAAACGCAGCCCCCGCAAGAACTCATGCGGGGGCCGGCTCAAAGCGCTCAGCCAGCGCGAACTTATTGCGCCAACAGTTGACGCCAGCGGGCAGCAACCTTGCGCGGGGTATCGGCATCACCGGTAGCCGCCGCGGTGGCCTTTTCCCAATCGGCGATGAAGTCGGGCGAGGCCGCACGCCATTTCTTGAGTTCTTCAGCCGACATCGGCACGACCCGGCCGCCCTGCGCCTTGATGTTTTCGACAGCCTTGGCTTCGAACTCGGTCACCCACTTGAGGTAGGCCTCCTGAGTGGCCTTGCCTTCCTCCAGCATGATCTTCTGGATGTCGGCCGGCAGACGCGCCCAGGTGCGCTTGCCGATCATCACGTTGTGACCGGAAATCGCCATGATCGGGCCGCAGTGGGTCTTCGCCACCTCGTTCAGCTTAAGTGACTGAATATTGCCGGGATTGATGAACGAGTAATCGAGATTGCCGCTCTTCAGAGCTTCATAGACACCCACGGGTGGAACGGTCACTGGCACCGCACCAATCGCAGTAAAGGCCTTGGGAATGTCGGCGCCGAAGCTGCGCGCTTTCTTGCCCTTCAACCCGGCGATTGTCAGGCAGGCGTCGTTGCTGCCGCTCAGATAGTACTCGCCCAGCGGCTGCTGGAAGAGCCATACCACGCCCACACGGTCCATCTCCTCACGGTAGATGGGGAACTCCTCGATCACCTTCTCGAGGTGACGGATCACCTGCACGGTGTTTGCAAACACCATCGGGGTCTGGAAGGCGCGCCAGTAGCGAAGTTGGTCCGGGTTGTAGCCCGGCGCAACCGAACTCATGTCGATCGCACCACGGCCGGTCAGCAGCAGCAGCTCGGTGCCCTTGCCCAGACCTTCGGCAAAGGTGAGGGTGATCTTGACCTGGCCGTTGGTGCGCTGCTCGACGCGGTTGGCAAAGTCCTTCTCGAGTTGCAGGAAAGGACCATCCGGAAGGTAGTGACCCCAGCGAAGCTGATACTTGGCCTGAGCCATCGCGCCACCGGCAATCGCCAGGCCGATCGCGCCGGCGATCGCAGGCTTGAGGATGGAGAGAAAACGAGCACGCATGAGCTACTCCTGTCTGGATAAGGAATGACGCGAACCAAGAGGCCGAAATCTCGCGTCACGGCGCGGTAATGTCAAGCCGAGGGACAATAATGTCAGCTGAGATGCTCGTTTTCCATAAGACCGATCAGCTCGATGGGCACAGGCGGATCACGGGCGACACGATGAACGGCAGGGGATCAACAGGAGTGGCAAACATGCGAGTGGCTTGGTTCCATCAGTACGGCGAACCCGAGGTGCTGGTCTGCGAGGAAGCCCCGACCCCCGCCCCCGGGCCTGGCGAGGCCCTGATCAGAGTGCGGGCCACCGGCATCAACCACGTCGACCTCGATGTCCGCGCGGGCACCTCGCGGGTGCCACTCAAATTCCCGCACATTCTCGGCCGCGAGTTCGCCGGAGAGATTGCCGC
>JBIKTA010000512.1:0-2801 GCA_044348315.1 Burkholderiaceae bacterium
ACATAGCCGGATCGCACCTTGCCGCTGCTCGATACGAGATCTGCCGCTGCCTCGCGCAAGAGCTTTCGCGCGGTGTCCTGACGTTCGGCACCGACGACCGCGGCGCCACCCGTCGCACGACCAAGTTGCAGCTGGTCACGCGTTCGCTGATCGACTCGAAAATTGCCCATTGCATCGATTCCTGTTTGAGATGATCAACCCGATCAGGGCTCGCTCTTCAGGACATCGTTCAGGCTCCGGAACCGCTGATCCATGGCAACCAATCCAGGGTTCGCAACTTCCCAGGCCGCTCGCTCTGCCTCGTAGCTGCCGACCGCGCCCGTGGTCAGCCTTGAGGCAAAGCCGGGCCCGAGCAGCTTCATGAACGGCCACTTCCGGTCAGTGAGCGCCCGAACGACGACCTTGTCGTCATCGACGCTGGGGAGCCCCGAAAAGAGCTCGGTCCTCAGCGCGGCGAGTTCGGCTTCAAACGAGACGAGCTCGGCGCTGGCCCCCGCAGTCACCCTCACGACCTCTTCCTCGATCAGGCGCTTGCCCTCCTCCGAGGCGGGATCGGTGCCTGAGTCTGAAAGCGTTGCAGTCATCGCCGCTCGAGTCGAACGCGTGGCGGCCTTGATGTCCGACTGCACGCGGGTGATCTCGGTACTCAGTGACTGATATCGACGCTCGCTCTGCGCAAACCCGGGCTGACTGCGCAAATAGTTGCGCTCATTGATTTCCTTGAGGCGACCCGCCGTATCTTTCAGCATGATCATCGATCGGCCAAAGTTGGTCACAAAGGCCGGTATCTCGATACCGAAATTCGCATACACGTCCAGAAGCTTGCTGAACGCACGGGGGACATCACTGCCGAATTCGGCGAATTGAAGGCGCATGTGCGATTGCATTTCGGGATCGGCCAGTGCAGCTTCAGCCTGCACGCGAGACTCTGGCGCGAGCAGGCCGGCGATCGCCTCCTGATAGAGCCGCGGGTGGCCCCGATCGATCGCGACCAGCATTCGCGCGAGGGCGCGTCGCTCGTGGTGGCTTGCCACCCGGGCGTTACCCATATCGATCAAGGTCATCTGATCCTGATCGACGCCATACATGATGTTTCCGGCATGCAGATCGCCATGGAAGAAGCCCGAACCGAGCAGGGCCTCGGTCAGCCACACCTTTTGCACCTCGGCCATGCGCTGCTCGAGCGCGACGCCGATCTCAAGCGCGCGGCGGGCCCGACTCTGCGCGCGCGAGCCCTGCGCAACCATGCCCGCCTCCGGATCGATGCCCTCGATCCGCTCGCTCGCATCGTCCGATTGGCTCACGCGTTCGAGCAGACTCATGACGTCCGCCAGATTTTTCCCCGGTGCGCGCTCGCACAGCATGTAGCTCGGATGCCCCCGGCCGATGCCGGCAAGCTGCATCACCGACAGGCCCTCGGCCTGCCCGGCGTAGACCTGCGCGAGCCCAACGTTGTCAGCCTCCCGCGCCAGATTCATCTCATCGGTAATCTGATCGGCCATGCCGCTGAAGGTCAGCAGCATGCCCTGATGCCGGCTTGCAATCTCGCTGATGATCGAATTTTCCCGCGCGGCCCGCTCGCCAACCCCGGGACGCAGCAGCTTGATGACGATCTCCTTCTCGGTCGGGGGGTCACCCGTCACGGCTCGGGCCAGCAAGGCCTCCCCGACCGAGGCCGCACCCAAGGTCCGAACGTCAGCCATGGACTGGATCGCGCCATTGAAGTCGCGAACGATCTGCGCCAGCAGCGCCTTCTTGGTGTCGCGGTCGATCGGATTGAGCCGGCTCTTGACCTCCGACAGGACTGCGCGGGTTTCCGGATCCTTGATCTGCTCGCAAACCATCTGCATGATCTTTTGCATGAACGGGCCCGAGCCCTTGAGCAATTCGACCAATTGCCGGTCGGTATCGCTCGACTCGAGGCTGCCTCGCAGGAGCGAGGCCATCATGGCTTTCCGATCCGCCAGGGTCTGCGCACCAAAGTACTCGCCAAAGACATCCTGCAGAAAATTGCGCATCGAATCGGGGAGGGCCAGATCCCGGGTGACGGCCTGAAGCCGCCCCGAGAAGGGCTTGAAGTCGAACTGTGCAGCCGCCTGGTCGACCGCCTGTCCGAGCCTGGCCTCGAGCGCGCCCGGATCGCCCGCGAGTTGGTCGACGTCGGCGGATGCCAACACGTCGATGATCACGGGCGGCACACCGGCCGCGACCGCTCCGTCCCGGTCCTGCTTCACGATCTCGAGCGCCTCGCGATGCCTGACGCAGGTATCGGCCAGACGACCCGGTTTCAGACCGTTGCCGATTGACGCCGGGGCAAGCAGGTCAGCCGCAAAGGCGCGCAGCATCTTCTGTCGGGCCACGGGGTCCTGCCCCTCGGGCCGTCCCGCCTGCGCCTGCAGCGCATCGCCGAGGGCGGGTGCGGCCTGCGCCTGCACCGCAGCGGGCTCGTGAAAGCTCACCTGGTCGGCGACTGAATCGTCGTCCGAGGCCCGCAGCGCCTCGATCGTATGTTGATCGAGGAGCGAGGACCGGGCTTGCTGTTCAACCTGAATGCCCCGGAGTTGACTGAAAATCTGGCCGCTGAGCGGGAAGGGATCTTTTTCCTTTTTCTTGCCATCCGGCAACTCCACCTCTTCGGTCACGACTCGTTCCTTGACCACAAGACGGGCGAGCAGAGTGAGCTGACCCGTTGAGCATTGGTCCAGCGTGGGCTTCAACGCTCGGGCCTCGGGCCGCAGGCCAATCAGCTTCAGGGCATTGGAGCGGATCACCGCATCCTTGACTTGCCGGGCATGCTGATC
>JBIKTA010000511.1:0-2801 GCA_044348315.1 Burkholderiaceae bacterium
CGAGATTGCGGTGGACGAGCGCGAGCCGGCTCGAGCGCTCGAGTCGGTCGAGCGATTGCACGCCGGAGGTGCGCGACACATCCAGGCCCTGCGCGTGGCCCTGCGTGCCCACGAGCAGGCGGGCCAGTGGCAGGAAGTGCTCCAGGTGGTCCGTCAGCTCGACAAGCGTGAGGCGATTCATCCCAGCGTCGCGCGCACGCTGAAGGGTCGGGCGCTTCGGGAGCTATTTCTTGCCGCGGGCGATCATCCCGAACGCCTCGACGAGTTGACCCGCTCAATGAGTCCTGCTGAGCGGACCTTCGAGGAGGTGCTCGAGGTGGCTGCCCCCATTCTGGCCCAGGCCGGGAGGGCTGAGCGTGCAGGGGCGATGCTTCTCTCCGTGCTTGCTGAACGTTTCGAGCCGAGATTGATCTCGACCTATGCGGGGCTCGCCGCGATCCCCGCTCGGGAGCGGCTCCGTGAAGTCGAGGCGCTGCGTGAGCGTTACGGCGAGCATCCCGTGATCAGCTTGGCGCTGGGGCGGCTGTGCGCGGCGGTGGGTCTTTGGGGCAAGGCCGAGGAGTTCCTGCAGCGCGCCCGCGCCCAGGCGCCTGGGCGCGAGACGATCGTCTCGCTTGCCCGGCTCCTCGAGCACCTCGGACGGGGCGATGAAGCCGCCGATCTGTGGCGTGAGGCCGCGCTGATTGACCTGCCCGAGGTGCTGCCTGAGCGGCCGCTCGCACCGATTGCCGCCAGTGGTGACGCGCTTCCTCCGCAGTTGCCCGATATCCCGGCGTCAACCTGAACCCCTTCCTACACGATGAGGCGCGTCAGCGCCCTGGAGCCTCCTGATGAATCTCGATCGAGTCGATTGCGGCAAGGATATTCCTAATGATTTCAACGTCATCATCGAGATTCCGATGATGGCCGATCCGATCAAGTACGAGGTCGACAAGGACACCGGAGCCCTGTTCGTGGACCGGTTCATGCTGACCTCGATGCACTACCCCTGTAATTACGGTTACATCCCGCATACGATCGCCGGTGACGGCGATCCAGTCGATGTGCTGGTGATCACGCCCTTTCCGGTGGCCGTTGGTGCAGTGGTCCGATGCCGGCCGCTGGGGGTACTCAAGATGCAGGACGAGGCGGGTTCGGATGCCAAACTCCTCGCGGTGCCGATCGATCGCATCCTGCCGATCTACAAGCACTGGCGCAAGGCGAGCGACATTGCGCCTGAGCGTCTGGCGACCATCCAGCACTTCTTCGAGCACTATAAGGATCTCGAGCCCGGCAAATGGGTCAAGGTCGAGGGCTGGGGCGGGCCCGACGAGGCCGCGAAGGAGATCACCGATGGAATCGCGCGCTATCAGCGGGCGTTCGTCAAGCCAAAGTTTTGATCCCGGCTGAAGCCGTTCAACGACCCGTTTCCTGGTCTGACCGGAAAGGCGTTCGCTCGCTCAGTTCGTCCATGTAGCCGCTGATGGCCTGCCCCTCGCGGTCGAGATAGCGCTCGACCGCATCGGCGAAGGCGGGTTCGGCCAACCAGTGGGCTGACACGGTGCGGACAGGCACGAAGCCTCTGGCCATCTTGTGTTCGCCTTGCGCGCCGCCTTCGATCGCCTCGAATCCCTGCTCGATCGCATGCTCGATCGCCTGGTAATAGCAGGTTTCGAAGTGAAGCATCGGCCGGTGAACCTCCGCACCCCAGTGCCGGCCGTACAACCGCCGGCCATCGTGAAGCAGCAGGCTCACTGCGATCGCTTTCGACCCCTCGCTCGCGATGATCATCAGCGCAGCCTCGCTCATCTGCTCGCCCAGGCCAAGGAAGAATGCCTCGTTAAGGTAGGGCGTCGAGTGGTGAGCGCGATAGGTCGCTGCGTAGCACCGATAGAAGAACTGCCAGTCGGCCTCAGTGATGGCGGCGCCGCCGAGGCGTCTGAACGAGATGCCAGAGTCGGCCACGCGGCGGCGCTCGGCTCGGATTTTTTTGCGTTTGTCCTGCCTGAGCGAATTGAGAAAGTCGTCAAAATTGCGCCAGCCCTCGTTCTGCCAATGGAATTGGACCCCATGACGCAGCGTCGCGCCGGCCGCAACGAGGCTGCTCGCCTCCTTCTCTTGCGGAAAGAGGACGTGGAGCGATGACAGGCCCTGGCTTCCAGCAAAGTCGACCATGGCGCGCGCCAGCGCGTCGCGGGCCTCGTCATCGCGCGCCAGCAGGCGCGGCCCCGGAACCGGGCTGAAGGGAATCGCTGAAAGCAGCTTGGGGTAATAGCGCAGGCCGTGCCGCTGGTAGGCCTCGGCCCAGGCCCAGTCAAACACATATTCACCGTATGAGTGTGTCTTCGCGTAGAGGGGCGCCACCGCTACCAGTTCACCGGCCTGCTCGATGCCCAGATGCAAGGGCAGCCATCCGGTTTCACCGCCCACGCAGCCCGTTGACTCGAGCAACGAAAGGAAGGCGTGACGCACGAAGGGCTGCCGACGGGCGTGTTCGGGCAGCAGCAGATCCCATTGCGACTCGCCGATATCGGCTATCGATCGGTAGACCCGCGTGCGATAATCTGCCTTGTCCGTCGGGTCGCCCGCGGCCTGGGTGGTCCGCCTAATCGTTTCCGGGATCTTCATGCGTATTGCAGCGGCGCAACTCAATCAAACAGTAGGTGATTTCGACGGGAATGCGAACCGCATCATCGATGTGGCGCGGGCAGCAGCAGCGAGAGGTGCGAGCCTTCTGCTGACGCCGGAGCTCTCTATCTGCGGTTACCCGCCCGAAGACCTCCTGCTGCGGACCAGCTTTCACGAACACGCCTCGCGAGCAC
>JBIKTA010000513.1:0-2799 GCA_044348315.1 Burkholderiaceae bacterium
GACCCCGCAGCCGGGTGACGCCTTCGAGACTCTGGAAACTGAACGCGGATTCAGGCGCGAGGAAGGCGAGCGTATCGGTACCCGCGCCGCCGCGAACGGTATCTGCCCCACCCGCCCCGTCGATCAGGTCGTCACCGTCGCCACCGACCAGACGCTCGGCCCGCCGGGTGCCGAGCACCAGGTCGGGATAAAGACTCGCTTCCCCCGGGACCGGGTCAATGGTCGGCGCCCCGAGCGACAAGTCGCCATCGGCGGCCCGCAGCGTCTCGACGCCGATCAGGCGCGCGGCGCCGCCTGCGTGGGGGCCGGCCGCAAAACCGCCCCGCACAACGGACAGGCTGCCGTATTGGGCGACCGAGAGGTCTTCCAGGGCAACATTGAACAGTGCTACGTCGGTCCCTTCACCGCCCTCGAGGGTGTCATCCCCCCCGCGGCCATCGAAGACGTCGTCGGCCGGCGTACCGATGAGGCGGTCCGCCCGTGCCGTGCCGACGATTGCATCGGGGTCGGTCGGCGAAGGGGCAGGCGCGACCTCGGGCATGGCGACCTTCAGTCGGTAAGCGGTCTGATCGGAAAGCAGACCGACGGACGACAAACCCACGAAGAGCCGGTCACCCGCATCGGCCTTGACCTCGAGCATCAGGTTTGAACGCGCGGCGGCCCTGGCCAGCACAGCACCGGACTCATCACGCACCTCGACCATCAACAAGTCCAGCCATCGATTCGAGGCCTTGAGATCCAGCGCAAGTCGAACCGAGCCCGCGCGATCGGCCTCGGTCACGAACCAGTCCTGGTCAATTCGAGAGTCGAGGCGGCCCATGACAAAGTCGCCCATCGCCAAAGGGTTGGCCTCCTCCGGCGTGTCGTTGCGCTCGACTTCCTGGTTCGGCATGGGCGGCGGAAGATCGACGAGTGGACGGTGATCGACCCGAAAGCCGTAGTCCCGGGAATCGATCAGCCAGTCGGACGCCGACCGGATCGAAACATGGGCGCCGGAAACCGGCTGATCGAGTTTCAAGGTAAACACCGACGCACGGCCGGTCACGAACTTGTTGATCGTCTGGCCATCGGCGTCCACAAGCGTGACCGAGAAGGTGTCGATCAGGCCCAGCATGTCGCCGGGCGTCTTGAAACTGATCTGCACCATGCCCGCCGGCAGGTCGCCGAGATCGAACCAGTCGACATCAGCGTGAGTCTTGAGCGCGGCACGAACATCCATGCCGAGACGGATATCGGTTGCCTCGGAGGCGCTGTCGTTGGGCTCGGCCTCTTCGATCAGCACCGGAAGCCGGATCGGCGGCTCGGTCGGCAGGGGATCGACGGGAGCGATCGGGTTCGCCGATTCGGGATCGGTCGGCAGCGGCATCGGTGGCAGGGCTGGGTTGAACGGCTCTTCAGCGGGTGGCCGGATGATCCTGACAAACCCGTCAAAAATCGGCTGCAGCAAGGGGGAACGGAAAAGCCCGCCCGTGATCCCGTCCAGAGCAGGAAGAACCGCAGGAATATCGATCCGGGGCAACTGACCCAGATCGACACGAATCTGGTCGGGAGCCGGGATGCTGACGCCCGGGATGAGCCCGATGAGAGACGGGGCATCAATGCTCGATCCGGGGGGGAGGATCGGAAACGGCAAGGAAGTGCGCCCAACGCCAACCAGCGCGCCGGTGATGTCGCGCAGCAACTGGTCGACACCACCGCTGCCGGTCTTGAAAGTGAGCCGAAAACTCATTGCAGGCCTCCCTTGATCAGACGAGCCCGTACCGATGGAGAAATTTCAGCGCCTCCGCAACGAATCGCAAAAACCATGGTCAAGTCATTGAGAATAGTATCCGATATGGCACTCATGGCGCGTCACTTCCTGTGCGTGATCATAGGTTGATGTGATTTCACGTCAGAGCACAGCCTGCGTGTACTGCCCGTACAAGGACTGAAGGTCGATCCGCGTCCCGTCTCCGGCGAATTCGAGATACTCGACCTCGGACAGGTAGAAGAACTGGCCCGAAGCGCTTTCAACTCGCAGGAATGAACCCGCCGTGCCCGTAGCGGCGCGAGCCGTCGCATCGATTTCGGGCGTGGAACCGACCTGGATCGACGTGGGTCGTACGCCCTGCAGGACAGCCGCGTCGACACCCTCGCCGCCCACGAAGAGGTCGTCCAGTCCGATGTCGATAAAGCGGTCGTTCCCCGAGCCGCCAAGGAACTGGTTGTCGCCCAGCCCCGCAAAGCCGGGATCGCCGCTCGGGATCCCGATCAGCACGTCGTCGCCGCCGCCGAGACGGTAGACCCCGTCCCCCGCACCGACCTTCACCGTATCAGGCGTGTTCAAGATGCTGCGGTCGACGACTGCATCCGCCGGCGCCTGCTCGATCGATCCGATCCGCAGCAACAGACGGCTCTGCGAGGACGATTCGTTGCCCGCCACATCGATTGCCTCAAAACTGAAGGATGCGCTCGAGTTGACCGAGTTGAGGCCGAGTTGAGCTGCAGTGACGCTCCAGACTCCGCCCGCATCGGCGGCGATCGCCAGATTGGACAGGGGCACCCCCTCGCGGCTGACAGTAATCTGGGCGAACGGCTCGGCAGTCCCGCTTAGAACACTCGAATCGGCAGTCAGCAGCATCGGGCTGACTGGCACGGACAGGACCGGCGCGTCCGCATCCACACGGTACTCAGAATTGGCGACAGACCCGGAATGAGCAAGCACCGCATCGTTACCCCGCGCGTCCCTGATGGAAGCGCCTTCCGGCAACACCAGAGCCGCAGCAGGAATCGCGATCCCGTCCGTGTCGTTCTGTCCCG
>JBIKTA010000515.1:0-2793 GCA_044348315.1 Burkholderiaceae bacterium
ATATTGACGATCGCAGCAAGGCCGCGCTCGCGGCAGAGCTCTAGGATCAAACGCATCACGTTGCGTGAGGTCTTGGGATCGAGGCTCGCCGTGGGCTCGTCGACCAGCAGCAGCCTTGGCTCCTGCATCAGCGCGCGGGCGATTCCCACGCGCTGCCTCTGGCCCCCCGATAGCGCATCGGCCCGCTTGTTCTCCATGCCAGACAGGCCGACCCGCTCGAGCAACTCAAACGCACGGTCGATGTCAGACTGCGGAAACCGCCTGAACCAGCTCGGCCAGAACCCCACATAACCCAGGCGCCCCGAGAGCAGGTTTTCCATGACGGTCAATCGCTCGACGAGGGCGTACTCCTGAAAGATCATTCCGATCGACCGCCGCGCCAGTCGAAGCCGGCGGCGATCGAGTTCAAGTAGATCTTGTCCGTCCAGGGAGATGCGGCCCGAGGTCGGCTCGACCAGACGATTGACGCAGCGGATCAGGGTGGACTTGCCTGCGCCCGAAGGCCCGATCAAGCCAAGAACGGCGCCTGGCTCGAGTCCAAGGTCGACCCCGCGCAGCGCGAGGTCGCCTGTGGGATAACGCTTCTGCAGTGATTCGATGCTGAGCACTTAAGCAGTCACCTCATTTGCAGGCGTAGCTGACGTTCATCGCGCGATCGATGTCACGGACAACTTGCCAGTGCTGCTTGTAGGTGATGGGCATGAACTTTTCCTGGGGAGGCTGCGCCTTGTTGAACTCTTTCGCGAGGGCCGTGCCGTCCCATTTGAAGTTGAAGAATGCTTCCTTGACCTTGGCCACGAGCTCGGGCTTCAGGTTGTAGACGTGGCCATAGCCCGTCGTGGGAAAGGTCTGTGACTTGTAGATGGTGCGGGTCTGATCGGGCTTGACCACACCTCGCGCCTCCATCCGGATCTTCACCGAATTGGCGATCGCCGCGGCCGGGTAGTCACGATTGGCAACGCCCAGTATCGAGTTATCGTGCTTGCCACTGAACACGGGCGTGTAGTCCTTGCCCGGCTCCATCTTGAAGGTCTGACGCAGCAACGCCGAAGGCGCCTTGAAGCCCGAGTTCGAGGTCTCACTCGTGAACGCAAGGCGCTTGCCACGGATATCCTCGACCTTGTTGATGCCACTGCCCGGATGCGTGATGATCTCCATCTCGTAGCCGAACTGGTTGTCTTTCGACGCCATCATCGCAAACGGGACGAATCCCGCGCAGTTCACGGCCAGCGGGTTCGAGCCCGTGTTGAAGCCCGCAACATGGAGACGGCCCGCCCGCATCGCCTCGAGTTGGGCGGCGTTGCTCTGAACCGGGAAAAACTGCACTTTTTTGCCCGTGACCTTGGCGAGGTGATCGACAAACTCCTGCCAGACCCTGGCATAGACCGCAGGGTCTTCAACGGGCGTGTAGGCAAAGACCAGCGTCGGCGGATCGACCCACTCCCTGGGATTGGTCGGCGCGTCCGCGACCATGTCGCCGTCAGCATCCTTGAAACGGGAATCCATCGCCACTGCGGTTTGAGCAGTGAGGGCCATTGAGAGCGCGACTGCGCCGAGAGATGCGATCCGCATGTGAACTCCTGCTAAATGATAGGGTGGAATCAAAATCGGTCGACTCACTGTCGCTCCCATTCGTGACATTCAAGTTACAAGGCCCCGATCAACCCTGCGATCTGACGTCACCGGGGCTTGCTTGAGGGCCACCGATCGCGGGCCAGGGGAGGATTTGCGCTCGGCTGGAATCGCTGCAATGGATTTTTCACCCCCCTTCACAGGCTCAGGAAGCAGACGGCCGCCTCATTCGGGGCCGCGCCGTTTTGACTCGGTTGCGGCAATCGATCATGCTTCTCAAGCAATGACCCTGGCGCTGCGATGCGTTGCAGCACTCTTCTCCCCTGACCGCCGGAATTCGAGCGCTCCTCCATCAACTCCCTCGTCAACCGGACTCCGATGCCCATCTTCATGAACCCGCTTTCACGCGCCGCGATCCACTTTGCCTTGCTCGTTTCAACCCTTGGGCTGCATCAGCAGGCATCAGCCCAGGCAAAGACCCCCGAGCGCTACTACACCGCTCAACCGGACGCGATCATCAATGAAATGCGGGAGACGCCGCGGCCACGCACCGGCATGAGCCTTCCCCAGTTGATCGAACTCGACAAGGCGGTCGGTCCCCGCGCGCTCGCCTGCGACAGCATGTTCAATGAGGATGCCCGAATGCAGGAGCGGCTGAAGGCTTGGCCGCGGCCCCAGCAGGTCGGCCTCGCCAACGAATGTCGGCGCATCATCGCCGATTACAACGCCATGCAGGAGCAGGCTAAGCAACTCAAGCAAGCTGAGCAGGCGCAGGTCCAGCGAGCGCAGCAGGAACAGGCGGCGAGAAAGGCAGAGGAAACGCGAAAGGCCGACGAGGCCCGGGCTGCCGAACAACGATCAGCCTTCCTCACCCGTCGTCCGGATTTTCTGCTCGTACTGAATACGGGTGCAAGGCCGTTCGAAGTGACCCGCGCCCTCGATGGCAAGAGGGTCATCAACCAAAAAATGCGACCGGTCGTCGTCGATTTCGTCAGGGCAAGTTCGCAGTCCTCAGCGATCCTCATCGAGCGTTACGAAAGGCTGCCCCCGGAACTCATCACGGAACTGAAAGCGGGCGTGGTCGAACTCGGAAAGCGCAACGGTCTCACCCTTGAGACGCGTGGTCTTGAAGTGCGCGAGGCTCGTCTACAGGTCGGACGAAAATGTGTGGGTCAGACGGCCTCCCCGGGGAATCCGCGCACCAGTCAGGGCCAGTCCGAT
>JBIKTA010000514.1:0-2793 GCA_044348315.1 Burkholderiaceae bacterium
CAGCGAGAAGAATCTTGTCCGCCATTCGAGAGAAATCGAGGCTGCTGTTGCAATAGTGTGCAAGTATGACAGGCGGCGCAGGCTCTGGCGGCTAACCGCCGACGCCGAGCTCTTAGGCCTGCTGTCATCAAACCTTCACCTGGCGCGCGCATGGTTCTGGCATGAATAACGTCATTCCGATCGGCGCCGAGCGCCTGCTCAATCGCGAGTTGGGCATTCTGAAATTCAACGAGCGGGTATTGGCCATGGCGGCCGACCCGGGCGTGCCGGCGCTCGAGCGCCTGCGTTACATCACGATCGTCAGCAGCAACCTCGACGAGTTCTTTGAGATTCGCGCCTCCGAACTGTTGCAGCGTTCAAGGCTCGGTCACGATGAGCCGTCGCAGGGGCCCGGCTTCGATGCGATCGAGCGCGCTGCGCACGATCTGGTCGATGCCCAATACCATCTGCTCAATGAAACCGTGCTGCCCGCGTTGGCGGCCGAGGGCATTGCGATTCTGCTCAGCCACCACTGGACTGAGGCCCAGCGATCCTGGGCCGAGCGGATGTTCGACGACCAGATTGAGCCGCTCCTGACCCCGATTGCCCTCGACCCCGCCCACCCTTTTCCGCGCATTCTGAACAAGAGTCTCAATTTCATCGTCGCGCTCGAGGGCGAGGATCGCTTCGGTCGGCGGGCCGACGTCGCGATCGTCCAGGCGCCACGCGTCCTGCCCCGGGTTCTGGCGGTGCCCCCTGAGATTGCGGGTGTGCCCCATGGCGTGATGCTCCTGAGTTCGATCATGCTCGGCTTCGTGCATAGGTTGTTCCCGGGCATGGTGGTGAGCGAGGTTCACCAGTTTCGCCTGACACGCAACAGCGATGTCTTCGTCGATGACGAGGAGGTCACCGACCTGCGCGAGGCGTTGAAGGGTGAGCTCTTGCAGCGCAACTACGGCGATGAAGTGCGGCTCGAGGTGTCTGCCGGGGCCCCGCAGCATCTGGTCGCCCGGCTGCTGCGCGAATTCGACCTCCAGCCCAGGGATTGCTACGCGGTCAATGGGCCGGTCAACCTCGTTCGGTTGCAGCAGATCATCGATCTTGTGGATCGGAGCGATCTCAAATTCCCATCCTTTGAGGCGACCGTGCCATCCGAGCTGCAGGGAGGGGACCTGTTCGCAGCGATTCGCCGACGTGACATTCTGGTCCACCACCCCTACCAGTCCTTTGCGCCGGTGATGCGATTTCTGCTGGCGGCTGCGCGCGATCCTGCTGTGGTGGCCATCAAGCAGACCGTCTATCGAACGGGGGCTGATTCAGCGCTCATGCAGGCCCTGATCGAGGCCGCGCGTGCCGGCAAGGAAGTCACGGTGGTGGTCGAGTTGATGGCGCGCTTCGATGAGGAGACCAACATCAACTGGGCCGCACGACTCGCCGAGGCGGGCGCCCATGTTGTGTACGGCGTGGTCGGACACAAGACTCACGCGAAGATGGCGCTCGTGCTTCGCCGGGAGGCGGGCGAGCACGGCTCGACGGTCCTGCGTCGCTACGTCCATCTCGGTACGGGCAACTATCATCCGCGCACCGCGCGGCTCTATGAGGATTTTGGTCTGTTCACAGCCGATGTCGATCTGTGCGCCGACGTTCATGAGGTGTTTCATCGTCTGACCGGATTGGGTGAGCGTGGCAATCTCCGGGCGCTCAAGCAGTCCCCCTTCACCTTGCTCGACCATGTTCTCGAGTCCATTGGCCGCGAGATCGAGCTGGCGCGGGCAGGTCGACCCGCCTACATCGCGGCAAAGATCAATGCGCTCCTTTCCGAGAGCGTGATCGAGGCGCTCTACGAGGCGAGTCAGGCTGGTGTTCGGATCGATCTCATCGTGCGCGGCGTGTGTGCCTTGCGCCCTGGCGTGCCTGGTCTTTCAGAAAATATTCAGGTGCGCTCGATCATCGGTCGTTTTCTCGAGCACAGCCGGGTTTATGTGTTTGGCAACGACGGCGATCCGCAGGTCTGGCTGTCCTCGGCAGACTGGATGGATCGGAATCTGCTGCGCCGGGTCGAGATTGCGTTTCCGATCCGTCGTGAGGATTTGCGCCGCCGGGTGATCCGCGAGGCGATCACGGTTCACATGAATCGCCATGAGGGCGCCTGGGTGATGGATGCCGAGGGTTGCTACACGCGCCTGTCGGCCGCGGGACGCGCGGTGGGGCGGCACTCGCAGCAGCGTCTGCTCGCCCGGCTGGTGGGAGGGGAGCGCTTGCGACTCAGCGGCCGAGCCAGACCGACCCCTCCAGGCTGACCGTCACCGTGGTCGTGCCTTCGGCAGTGGGAATCGGTGCGCCACCTGTCATCGCGGTCGTCGAGAGTCCCGCACGGACCATCGGAACGGGCGACCCAGACTGCGCCTGATTCAGCGACACGGAGCGGATCGTTGCATCGCGAAAGCCGAGCGCTCGGGCGGCGGCCTGAGCCTTGTCCTGAAAGCGGCCTGCCGCCTGCGTGAGCAACTCGCCCTCTGTGCGCTCTCGCGCTTCGCGGCTCAGCTCGTGGCGAAGCGACTCGATCGCGAGGCTGGCGGAAAGCTGGGCGACTAATGTGGCATAGGCCTCCGAGGGCGCACCCTCTATACGCACGGAAGCGCGTGCCCGCCAGCTGCGGATCCGTCCATCGATGCTCACGGGCCAGGCTCGCCAGCTACCCGACTCAAACTCCAGAGGCGGATCGGTGCGACGCAGCGATTCGAGCGCCGGCCCGATCAGTGCCTGCACGGCCGCCTGGGCCGCGGCCGAGTCACTGCCTTCGCGCTCGGCAAA
>JBIKTA010000051.1:0-9287 GCA_044348315.1 Burkholderiaceae bacterium
GTCGATCAGTAGCGGGCAGCCTGGCAGCGTTGCCGGCGACGAAAGAACGAAAACGGTTCGGCGACTGGCGCTGATCGCGATGGGTTCGCCGGCCATCCGTGCGAGCCGCGCCGACCACGCGCCGGCAGCGATCACGAGTGTTTCGCATGGGACCGAGCGGCCATCGGCCAGAACCACGCCCTGAATAGCGCCTGCGTCCGCCCCCCCGGCGGCTTTGCCTTCGCTCGACGCGCCGCGTTGGACGCCGACCACCTCGCCGGTCAGGCGGCGCGCGCCCTGGGCGACTGCTTTCGATAGCAGTGCCCGGTGAAGCGCAGGCCCGTCAAACCAGCCTTCGCCTGACAGGCCCAGCGCCCCAAGTGCCAGATCCTCAGTATTGAGCCATGGAAAACGACGCCCCAGTTCGGCGGGGTCAAGCAGCGCAATCTCGGCGCCTAGGCCAGTCTGAACCGCGTGCGCGGCCTCCAGGGCCATCGCTTGGCCGGCATGGGCCAGATAGAGGTAGCCGTCTGCGTGCAGCGATAGTTCGGGGGCCTGTCCATCAAGGCTCAGGTGGGTGGCGGCATCACGAAGAAACTCGAATCCGAATCTCGACAGGCTGACATTGACCGCGCAACTGAACTGCTGGCGGATCGAACTCGCCGAGAGCGAGGAGGACGCCCGCTGGAAAGATGGATCGCGCTCGACGATCACGACATCACATCCTGGCTTCAGTCGAGTGATCCAGTAGGCGAGGGCGGCGCCCATCACACCACCGCCTGCGATCAGGATTTCCGCGGAGCGCGAGTCGTTTGGCATGGTCTGGGGTCAGAGGTCTCGCGCGAGCGTCGACCTGAAGCGGTTAGGGCCGTGGCGGCGGAGCGGGTTCAGAGAGAAGTGCGCAGCTTGTGAGCGATCTCGCCGATGATGCCACGACGGAAGGCCAGCACGCAGAGAACGAAGATGAAGCCCTGGATGATCGTGACCCAGGCGCCGAACTGGGCGAGATAGTTTTGCATGGTGATGATCACGGCTGCGCCCACGACCGGTCCGAATATGGTTCCCATCCCGCCAAGAAGCGTCATGAGGACAACCTCGCCTGACATCGTCCAGTGCACGTCAGTGAGTGAGGCGAGTTGAAAGACCAGGGCCTTGGTCGCGCCTGCGACGCCCGCCAGACCGCCGGAAATTACATAGGCAACGAGCTTGTAGCGATCGACGTCGTAGCCCAGCGAAGTGGCCCGCGCTTCATTTTCCCGGATCGCCTTCAGAACCTGCCCGAACGGCGAGTGCACCACCCGCTGGATGAGCAGGAACCCTCCCAGAAAGATCGCCAGCACCAGCGTATACATGGCCGCGTTGCCGGACAGATCGATCAAACCGAAAAGCTGGCCGCGCGGGACCGCCTGTATGCCGTCCTCGCCTCCTGTAAAGGGTGCCTGAAGACAAAAGAAGAAGATCATCTGGGCCAGCGCCAGCGTGATCATCGCGAAGTAGATGCCCTGCCTACGGATGGCGAGCAGACCCGTCACGACTGCCAGCCCGACCGCTGTGAAGGTACCCGCCAGGATCGCGAATTCGGGATTGAACCCCCAGACCTTGGCGGCGTGAGCCGAAACATAGCCTGCCGATCCGAGAAACATGGCGTGCCCGAACGAGAGCAGCCCGCCAAAGCCGATCAGCAGGTTGAAGGCGCAGGCGAATAGCGCGAAGCACATCAGCTTCATCATGAAAATCGGATACACGACCAACGGCGCGGACGCGAGGACGAGCGCCATCACGATGAAACCAATGCGCTGTGCCCGCGCCGGATCGACGGTAAATCGAGAACCCTTCATCGCGCTCGTTGCCGGGCCATGCGTCTGCGGTGTGTTCATTTCTGTGTTCCGAACAGGCCTGCCGGTTTGATGAGCAGCACGATCACCATCACGATGAAGATCACCGTGTTCGATGCCTCAGGATAGAAGACCTTGGTGAGTCCCTCGATCAGGCCCAGTCCGAAACCGGTCAGTATCGATCCCATGATGGATCCCATACCCCCGATCACCACCACTGCGAACACCACGATGATCAGGTCGGCGCCCATCATCGGGTTGACCTGGTAGATCGGCGCGGCCATCACGCCGGCCAGTGCAGCCAGCCCGACCCCGAACCCGTAGGTCAGCGTGATCATCCGCGGCACGTTGATCCCGAAGGCCTGCACCAGTTGCGGGTTTTCGGTGGCGGCGCGCAGGTAGGCGCCCAGCTTGGTCCGCTCGATGACATACCAGGTCGCGAGGCAGATCACCAGGGAGGCGACGATCACCCAGGCCCTGTAGTTCGGCAGGAACATGAAGCCGAGGTTGCGCGCACCGGTCAATTCGGCGGGAATCCGGTAGGGCATCCCCGAGGCACCGAACTCATTACGGAAAAGGCCCTGGATGATGAGGGCGAGCCCGAAGGTCAGCAGCAATCCATACAGGTGATCGAGCTTGTAGAGCCGCGAGAGCATCGTGCGTTCGATCAGCACGCCGGTCGCACCGAGCAGGATCGGTGTAATCAACAAGGCCCACCAGTAGCCGATCCCCAGCTTGTTCAGCAGCAGCCAGGCGACGAATGCGCCCATCATGTACTGGGCGCCGTGCGTGAAATTGATGATGTTGAGCAGACCGAAGATCACCGCGAGCCCGAGCGAGAGCAGCGCATAGAACGAACCGTTGATCAGTCCGATCAGCAACTGACCAAACAAGGCCTGGGACGGTACGCCGAAAATTTCCATGACGGACTCGCGGTGAGAGCGGTGGGCCGGGCAAGACGCCCGGCCGCTTGGGCGATGCGATTATTGGACCAAGGGGCAGCCACCGTCCTTCATCGGGCGGAAGGCCTGGTCCGCAGGAATCGTCGCCCGTACCTTGTGATAGTCCCAGGGCCCCCTGGACTCGGAAGGCTTCTTGACCTCGACGAGATAGGCGGGATGGATCTTGCGGCCATCGGCACGGACAGAACCCTTTCCGAAGAGCGGGTCGTCGGTTGGCATTTCCTTCATCTTGGCGACGACCTTGGTGCCGTCGTCGGTCTTGGCGGCCTCGACCGCCTTCAGATAGTGGATGATGGACGAGTAGACCCCGGCATGGACCATGGTCGGATGAATGCCCCGGTTGGCCGGCGCGAAGCGCTTCGCGAAGGCGCGGCTCGCGTCGTCGCGATCCCAGTAAAAGGTCTCGGTAAAAATGAGACCCTGAGCGGTCGGCAGTCCCAGCGAATGGACATCGCTCAGAAACACCAGCATGCCGGCGAGGTTCTGTCCGCCCTTGACGATGCCGAATTCGGCCGCCTGCTTGATCGCGTTGGTCGTATCGCCGCCTGCGTTGGCGAGCCCGACGATCTTGGCCTTTGAGGCCTGCGCCTGCAGCAGGAAAGACGAGAAGTCCTGATTGTTGAGCGGATGCCGGACCTTGCCCAGCACCTTGCCACCATTGGCCTTCACCACCGCCTCGGTGTCGCGCTCAAGCGCGTGACCGAAAGCATAGTCGGCTGTGAGGAAGAACCAGCTGTCGCCTCCGGTCTTCACAATGGCATTGCCTGTGCCGTTGGCCAGCATCCAGGTGTCGTAGGTCCAGTGCACCGTGTTGGCATTGCAGGCCTTGCCGGTGAGGTCCGAGCTCGCGGCGCCTGATACGAGGAAGGCCTTCCCCTTGTCGCGCGTGACCTGACTCACGGCCAGCGCGACGCTCGAGGTCGGCACGTCTACGATCACATCGACACCGTCTCGGTCATACCATTGGCGCGCGATGCTCGAACCCACGTCGGGCTTGTTTTGATGGTCGGCCGAAACGATCTCGACCTTCAGCCCCTTGGCGGCGGCATTGAAGTCTTCCACAGCCATGCGCGCCGCGACCTCCGAGCCTCGGCCCGCGATGTCGGTATACAGACTCGACATGTCGGACAGGACGCCGATCCTGATGACGCCTCCTGAAATCTGGGCTTGGGCTGAGGGCAGTGCACAGGCGATCGCTCCAGCGAGCATGCTGGCTTTGAACATCACTCGGGTCTTCATCGAAGGTCTCCTTGGTGGATGGTTCTGTTAAGCGGCACGGCTACGGTGTCCGATCCGGACAGTGTTGTTGTCAGACACCGAGATAGGTTTTCAGCATGTCGGTTTTCGCATCGAGTTCGGCCGCCGTGAACGTCTCGACCACGCGGCCGTGTTCGATCACGTAGAACCGATCAGCGAGCGGGGCCGCAAAGCGGAAATTCTGCTCGACCATGATCGTGGTGAGCCCCTTTTCGCGGAGCATGCGGATCGCGCGCCCGAGCGCCTGCACGATGACCGGGGCCAGGCCCTCGGAAATCTCATCGAGCAGCAGCAGGTCAGCGCCGGTGCGCAGGATTCGCGCCACCGACAACATCTGCTGCTCGCCGCCCGAGAGGCGGGTGCCCGGGCTCGAGCGCCGCTCCTTGAGGTTGGGAAAGAGCTGGTAGATCTCGTCCACGCTCATTCCGCCATCGGCCACAGCGGGCGGCAGCAGGAGGTTTTCCTCGCAGCTCAAGCTTGCGAAAATGCCGCGCTCCTCCGGGCAGTAGCCGATGCCAAGGCGGGCAATCCGGTGAGGGGGCATAGCAATCGCTTCCTCGCCCTTGATCCTTATCGATCCTGTACGCCGGCCGACCAGACCCAGGATCGCCTTCAGCGTCGTGGTACGACCCGCGCCATTGCGCCCCAGCAGCGTCACGACTTCCCCGGGGCGGACCTCGAGGTCTATCCCGTGGAGGATGTGTGATTCGCCATACCAGGCATGGACATCCTGCAGTTTGAGAAACGGCGCGAAATCAGCCATGGGCGCCTCTCAATTCGGCCTCGGCGCTGCCCATGTAAGCCTCGAGCACCTGGGGATCGCGTGAAACGATCTCATAGGGTCCCTCGGCAATGACCTGGCCACGCTGCAGAACGGTGATCGTGTCAGCGATGCGCGCCACCACGTTCATGTTGTGCTCGACCATCAGGATCGTCCGGTCGGCCGCCACCCGCCTGATTAGCTCCGTGACGCGGTCGACATCCTCGTGGCCCATGCCCTGGGTGGGTTCGTCGAGCAGCATTAGTTCGGGCGACATCGCAAGCGTGGTGGCGATCTCGAGCGCGCGCTTGCGCCCGTAAGAGAGTTCGACCGTGACGGTGTCGGCGAATTCGGTGAGCCCGACTGTCTCGAGCAGGCTCATGGCCTCGGGATTCAGGCGATCGAGCGCACGCTCGGATTGCCAGAAATGAAATGAATTGCCGAGCTTTCGCTGTAGCCCGATCCGGACGTTTTGAAGGACGGTCAGATGCGGAAAAGTCGCAGAGATCTGGAACGAGCGGATGATGCCTCGTCGCGCGATCTGTGCCGGCTTTTCGTAAGTGATGTCATGCCCATTGAACAGAATGCTGCCGCGGGTGGGCGCGAGAAATTTGGTCAACAGGTTGAAGAAAGTAGTCTTGCCTGCGCCGTTGGGACCGATCAGTGCGTGGATCTGGCCCCGTCGCACCTTGAGGCTCACATCCGAAACGGCAAGGAACCCCTTGAACTCCTTGACGAGTCCACGAGTCTCCAGAATGGCATCGGGCGACTGCATGAATGGGCGCTCCCTATCATCGACCGCCGTGGGCAGCCGAAGGTCTCCTTATTTTCTCCTACAATAAACCGGCTTTAGCCAAGAGTATTGCATGACCCCTCAGTTACCCTTGAGATTTTTCGACGAGCAGCAGGTCGTGGCGGCGCTGGATCCCGACCGTCTGATCGATGCGATCCGCGATGCGCTGATCGCGCTGTCTGCCGGAACGGTCCGGCAGCCGCTTCGTACGGTGATGGCATTCGATTCGGATGGTACGGCACCGTCGGCTCTTTCGGCTACGCCCGAAGGCCACGGGATGCTGTTCATGAAACCCGCGCAGGCCGGGTCGGCGCTCGCGACCAAGCTGATCACCTGGGTACCGGGTAACGCCGATCGTGGGGAGCCCAGTCTAGCGGCGATCGTTGTTCTGTTCGATCCCGCCTCGGGGCGGCCGCTGGCCGTACTCGAGGCCAATGCCCTGACGGCGCTCCGAACCGCGGCGGCAACCGCGGTCGCTGCGCAGGCACTCGCCCGACCCGATGCGAGCGTGGTTGCACTGCTGGGTAGTGGTGTGCTGGCCCGCAGCCATGCCCGACTGCTTCGACGGGTGCGGCCGGTTCGAGAGATCCGGGTCTGGAGCCGTGACTCCTCCAATGTCGCGCGCTGTGTGGCCGATGTCGGAGGCGTGGCGTGTACCAGCGCCGAGCAGGCGGTTCGGGGTGCGGACATCGTCTGCACGATCAGCAATGCGAGCGAGCCGATCCTGCGTGGGGCCTGGCTGTCGCCCGGCACTTTTGTCGCGGCGGTTGGGGCCCCGCGCCCCACTTGGCGCGAACTTGACGACGAGGCCATGCGCCACGTCGTCGTGGCCGATCAACGTGAGGCAGCCGAGCACGAGTCGGGCGACGTACGGGGTTCCGGTGCGCGCGTCTACGCCGAACTGGGTGAGATTCTCAGCGCGCGCGTCGCGGCGCCGCCTGCTGGCCAAACCGTCATCTTCAAGTCACTGGGGCTGGCGGTGGAGGATGCGGTGGCCGCCCGCTTGGTCTACGATGCGCTCGGCTGAGGGCATGCGCGCTCCGCGCTTGTGAGTGACGGCTATCCCAATGGAGAAAAACATGGATATCAATCTTGAACGGGCGGCCCTCCTCGAGCGGCTGGGGGTTTCTGTCGAGCGCATGAGTCAGGCGGCATCCGATGCGCTCGAGGTGCGCAGCCCAATCGATAGCCAGCCGATTGCACGGATCGCGCCGCATGGGTTCGTGCAGGCCGACGCGATGCTTGAACAAAGCCGGAGGGCCTTTGCGTACTGGGCCCAGCAGCCCGCGCCGCTACGCGGCGAACTGGTCCGGCTATGGGGCGAGACCTTGCGTGCGCACCGATCCGATCTGGCCGAACTCGTCACCCTGGAGGCGGGCAAGATCCGCTCCGAGGCCCTGGGTGAAGTGCAGGAGATGATCGATATCTGTGACTTCGCGGTTGGCCAATCGCGTCAGTTGCACGGATTGACCATTGCCTCCGAGCGTCCGATGCACAGGATGATGGAACAGTGGTTGCCGCTGGGGGTAACGGGCGTCATCACCGCCTTCAATTTTCCTGTGGCCGTCTTTGCGTGGAATGCTGCGCTCGCGCTGGTCTGCGGCAATTCGCTGGTCTGGAAGCCCTCCGAGCGCACGCTGCTCTGCGCACTGGCGACCCAGGCGCTATTTGCCAAGGCGGTGATGCAGTTTGCTGATGCTCATCCGGGCGTCGATAGCGCTTTGACGCTTGGACTCGTCGAGGTCCTGATCGGGGGGAGCGAGCTCGGCCGGTTGTTGGCCGAGGATGAGCGCGTGGCGCTCGTCTCAGCCACCGGCAGCACGAGGATGGGGCGCGATCTCGCGCCCCGCGTGGCGGCGCGCTTTGGACGCAGTCTGCTCGAGTTGGGCGGCAACAACGCGGTGATTGTCACCCCCACGGCCGACCTGGATCTCGCGCTGCGCGGCATCGTATTTGGCGCCTGGGGTACGGCCGGGCAACGTTGTACGACCACACGACGCCTGATCGCTCACCGGAGCGTCCACGATCATCTGATTGAAGCGCTCGAGCGGGCCCGCGCGACTCTGCCCGTCGGCGATCCGCGCGAGCCGACGACCCTGATCGGTCCGCTGATCGATCGCCGGGCGTATGAATCGATGCAGGCGGCACTCGATGCAGCCCGAGCGGAAGGTGGGCGGGTTCAGGGTGGTGCGCAGCGCCTGCTTCACGCCTGTCCCGAGGGCTGGTATGCCGAACCCGCTTTGGTCACCATGCCCGCTCAGACTGCCATTGTTTGCGAGGAAACCTTCGCGCCCATCCTCTACGCCATGGCCTACGACGACATCGATGAGGCGATCGCGATGAACAACGCCGTGCCTCAGGGTCTGTCCTCGGCCATTTTCACCCGCGATCTCGGCGAAGCCGAGCGATTCATGTCGGCTCGTGGCTCCGATTGCGGGATCGCCAACGTCAATCTGGGCACCTCGGGTGCCGAGATCGGCGGCGCGTTTGGCGGCGAAAAGCAGACTGGCGGTGGCCGAGAGTCCGGTTCGGACGCCTGGAAGGCCTACATGCGTCGGGCCACCAACACCATCAACTACGGCCGCGATTTGCCCCTCGCGCAGGGGGTTCGATTCGATTTGCAGCGCTGAGGGCCGCCCGCTCCTCAGGCGAGCCGACCGCTGCGAAAATCTGCCACCGCCTGGTGTAGTTCCTGCTGGGTATTCATCACGAACGGACCGTACTGGGCGATGGGTTCGTTCAGTGGCCGCCCGGCGATCAGCAGTAGTCTCGCGGGCTCACTGCCCGCGTCGATGATCACGCCGTCCGCCGCGCTGTTCTGCGACAGAATGGCCATCCGCCGCGTGCCAACTGCCTCGCCAGCGATCCGCACTGCGCCACGATAGACGTAGACCAAGGCATTGTGCCCGGCCGGGATCGCCTGCTCGAATCGGGCGCTGGGCGGCAGATGAATGTCGAGGTAGAGCGGTTCGGTATGCGCGCGTTGCACCGCACCGCTCACGCCGTGGCTCTGCCCCGCGATCACCGTGACCCGTACACCGCAGGCGGTCTCGAATCGCGGCAGATCCTGGGCCGTGAAGTCACGGTACCAGGGGTCGCAGAGCTTGTCGTGCGAGGGAAGATTGAGCCAGAGCTGAAACCCCTCCATGACGCCTTCTTCCTGCTGCGGGATCTCCGAGTGGATCACCCCACGTCCGGCGGTCATCCATTGCACGCCGCCGTTTTCCAGCAGGCCCTCGTGCCCTGCGCTGTCACGATGAAGCATGCGCCCGGCGATCATGTAGGTGACGGTCTCGAAGCCGCGATGAGGATGGTCGGGAAAGCCGGCGATATAGTCGTCCGGATCATCGCTGCCAAAGGCATCGAGCATCAGAAAAGGGTCGAGCCTGCGCTGGAGCGGTTGGGTCAACACGCGGGTCAGCTTGACGCCCGCGCCGTCCGAAGTTTCGACACCCGCCACGAGCCGTTCGATCGACCGTGAGGTGTTGACCGTTTCGGGCGTGGCGGACAACGATGAGGCTGAGGGGGGAGCGGCAGCAGACATGCGAGCGATCCTCGAAAACAAGCTTGGGTGGGTCAGGTGGATGCGTCCGGCGGTGTCGGCATGACGAACGGGAATCGCATTTTAGGCTTGGGGCCCACGGGCCCGCCCGCAGTCGAGGGCCGAACGTATCGGTCGGGGTCGCCAGGTCGTACGGTGT
>JBIKTA010000516.1:0-2778 GCA_044348315.1 Burkholderiaceae bacterium
CGGCAAGGTGGTGAACCAGGAGCTCTGGAGCGCGTCCTTCTGAATGGCGAACCCGTGCAGGGTGACAAGCCGTTCCGACTCAAGATGCGAGACGTCTTCACACTGGAACTTCCCGGTGGCGGAGGCTGGGGCCCCGCGTCGGAGCATCCAGCCGCCATCTCTCCTTCGCGCCGCGGCCATGGTTGATCCGTATACCCCAGGGGAGCGGAATAACGAATTGGCGGCGGACCGTCGCGCGGCGAGCAATCTGGCCCGTTCGGTTGACATCCTCAAGTGGATTGGACGAAACGTCGGCGCAGGCCTACGGCTGCAGGAACTGGTCGAACAAACAGGGCTGGCGAAAGCCACCGTGCACCGGCTGCTCGGGGAACTCGTTAGCCTCGAGCTTGTTGACTATGATTCGACGTCGAGCCGCTATCACTTGGGTTTCAGTCTGTTCCTCCTCGGGTCGGTTGCAGCGAATCGCTTCAATATCGTCGAACTCGCGAAGCCCATCCTGATCAGGCTTGCGGAGTTGACCGAAGACACGGTGTACCTCACCGTTCGGAGTCGGTACGAGTCAGTGTGCGTCGACCGCGTCGAAGGAGCCTATCCGCTCAAGGCGCTGACGACCTCTATCGGCATGAAGCAGCCGCTCGGGTTGGGCTCGGGCAGCATCGCATTGCTGATGCCTTTGGATGAGCGGGAGGTGACGCAGATCATCGATGCGAACCGGGCCGCCCTGCAGGCTCATCCCTCCTTCGATCTGATCAGCCTGCGTGAGACGCTCGGACAGGCACGCGAGACGGGCTATGTCTATCGTGCCAGCACTTGGATGTCGGAGATCGGCTCGATCGCGATGCCGGTCCTGGGCACGACCGGAGCCGCGATCGCTGCGATCACCATCAGCGCGGCCGAGTCGCGGCTCAGGATGGATCGCCGCGCGAGCATTGTCTCCGCGATGAGAGACCAGATCGACGTGCTGCAGCGGCGATTCACTGTCTGACGCGCCGATCGGCGCTCAGGCCAGATAGGCGGTCATGCCGTCCTTGAGGAACTCGTTCGCGTGAACGTAAAGGATGCGGACCCCCTGCTCAACCCGCTCGGCCTTGCGAGAACGCGGCGCGGGCGTTCCGACGATCCGACCGGCGGCGGCCACCGTACGAATCGCCCGCGACACGAGGTCCCTGACCTCCGGATGATCGCGCTCCAGGGGCCGGCCGATCGAGGCCGCCATGTCGGCGGGCCCGACGAAGAACGCGTCGATTCCCTCAACCGCAAGTATCTCCGGAAGATTGTCGACCGCCTCGCGAGATTCGATGAGGACTATCGTCAGCTTGTCCGCATGATTGCCCGGACAGGCCGACCTCACCGCCTGGACGACCCGTCGGGCAAGCGCCGCGTCATGGACCAGCGGCACGAGTACGCCGTCGGCACCCCGGTTCAAATAGCGAGTGATCAGCCAGGGCTCGTTGGTCTCCGGGCGAACGATCGCCGAAGCGCCTGCGACGTGGGCGGCCCGAACCAGGTCCTCGACGCCCTCTATTCCAAAGGGGCCGTGCTCGCAGTCAATCAGGACGGCATCCGCCCCGGCGCGGCACAGCGTCTCGACCAGGCCCGACGACGGGTAGTTGGGGTTGACGAGAAGCACCGTCGCGCCCTCTGCCAGGCGTTGCTTGATCGAGCTCAGTGCCATCTTCCCTTCTCCGAGTTCAGACCTGCCCTTCAGGGATACCGGTTCTCTCGCCCGCGTTGTAGCGGTTCGCGAATTCCGGCGCCAGCCGCGGACCATCTCGCAGGTTGATCCAGCTGCGAAGCAGCAGCCGCCTGCGTTCCGGCTCCGGCCAATCCTCGAACTCAGTGCGTGAGTGAAGCATGACCAGGTTGTTCAGGATCTGCATGTCGCCGGGCTCCAGCCACATGTCGAGCCGAAGATCCTCGCGACCTGCGAGACGCTCCATCAGACGGACCGCTGCGAGTCGCTCCGGACTCAGAGGCTCGCCCATCTTCAGCTGAGCGGTCTCGATCGGCTTTGGGTTGTAGCGACAGGACAGGCGGCCCTCGAAGAAGCTGAAGACCGGGACCTTGTGGCGCGTGACCTCGTTCAGGTTGCGCGACGGCCCTTCTCCACGCACGTCGTAGTGAAACCCTTCGTAAAGGAAATCAAGTGCCTCCGGTGCCTCAGCCAACAATGCGTTGTAGACCGCCATCGAACTGGTGACGCTGCTGATGCCGCCGGACTTGGCTGACTGCACGCAAAGCAGGCCGACCAGGTCGGCCGAATCGTTGTGGAAGCGTAGCTCGGCCCGACTCTTGTATTGCCGGAAGTTCGGGTTCTGATCATCCCCCGCGGCGCTGGAGCTGGCCGGCACCATCCGACCCTGCTCGTCAGCCTTCACGACTCCGCCGTCAGTCACCGCACCGATCAGCTCGCCTTGCTTGTTCTGGGGCACCACCACGCCGAGCCACGAGCTGATGCCCATCCACAGCAAGAAGGTGTCCGATGCTGAGTACCGCCTGATGTCGATCCCCCTGATCACCAGGAGCCCCTTGCCCTCACGCAACTCACGATCGATCTCGACGAGCCTCTTCGCCATGCAGTCCAGCGGAAAATCGTCGCGGGTCAGCTGCTTCCAATCGGAAACCGTCGACCTCGCATGCGCCAGGCCCCGATCGATGTCCGCGACCTCATCAGCATTCAGATGCACAACCCAGGAATCGGGTGCGAGCTCGGAGCCCTTCCATGCAGCAGGGGTTCGAACAGGGCCCTCAAGCCTTGCGCGGAATTCGGACACGGCA
>JBIKTA010000517.1:0-2777 GCA_044348315.1 Burkholderiaceae bacterium
AGCCAGGGATCACGCTGTACTCCGGCAAAGGCCCCCACCAGCGCGCTCGCCGAGCACCCCACTCCGGTGACACGGGTCATCCACGGATGCCCGTTCGCCAGGCCCACCCAGCGGCCGTCGGGCGCGACCACCTGATCCTCTGCGCCCGAGACGCAGACGACCGCCCCGACCTCCCGGCAGAGCGCGCGCGCGCTCTCGATCGCCGCATCGGTGCTCGCGGTGCTGTCAACACCCTTGGTCGCCCCGGCCGCGCCGGCAAGACTCATGATCTCGGATGCGTTGCCTCGAATCAATGTGGGACGCTCGCGCACGAGCATCGCGAGTACTTCGTTGCGGTAACGACTCGCACCCGCGCCCACCGGGTCGAGCACAGAGGGTTTGCCGAGCTTGTGCGCCGTCTCGAGTGCCAATCGCATCGACGGCACCCAGTGCGAATCGAGCGTACCGATGTTGACCACCACCGCACGGGCGATGGTGGCCATGTCGGCCACTTCCTCGATGGCGTGCGCCATCACGGGCGAGGCGCCTGCCGCAAGCAGCACATTCGCATTGAACTGGGTGACCACGAAATTGGTGACGCTATGCACCAGGGGCGACTGCGCGCGGACCGCTTCGACATCGCGCCACAAGGCCTGCGGATCGGGTAGGAATTGAATCGACATCGTCTTCCTCATCGCGTATTGGATCAACCCGCGGGGAAGGACGTGATCGGCAGCCTGACAAACATGACCGCGATGTGCTTCCCTACGCTGGCATAACCCAGGTCAGGTTCAAAGGGTATTTCTCAGCCCGTTGCATCCGGGCACCCCCAGCTGGCTCTGAGTCATTTTCTCGGAGCAGAGGAAAGCTTACACGAGGCGCGCCCACTCCGATCAATCGCCCTGACCGGCGCGGCCTCTTCCGCCACGGCCGATGCCTGCGATCAAGACGTCCCCACCGGCGAGCTGCGACGCTCCCGATTCCCCGGTGTGCCTTGCCTGCAGCGGTCTGCCGCAGGGGCTGTCTCAGGTATCGATCGCCCCCGGGCGTTGGCACACGCCTTCTTCCGGAAACCAAATGCGGAGCATTGACATGAACACGATTGAGAGATCTCGGCCCTCTTCCCTCCGACGCCAGCACCCTGCTGGCCAAGTCCGACCCAGCCTGTTGGCCGCAGCCGCCATGGCGGCAATCCTGAGCTCGGGCGCGACCGCACCCGCACTGGCTCAGGTTGGCATCGGCACACCATCGACCCAGCCCGTCAAGGAACAGACCCGACCGCTCGGACCCGCCTTTGGCCAGCGCGAATTCGAATCAAACTGCGCCAGTTGCCACGGCATGAGCGGCCGGGGCGGCGGGCCGCTGGTGAGTTTTCTCAGCAAATCCCCACCCGATCTGACCCATCTCGCCAAAAACAACTCGGGCGTCTTCCCGATCGCGAGGCTCTACGAGGTGATCGAAGGCGGAGCGGTGCCCGCGCACGGCACACGTGACATGCCGGTCTGGGGTCAGGACTACCGGATTCAGGCCGCGACCTACTTCATGGAAACACCCTACGATCCCGAGTTCTACGTGCGTTCCAGGATTCTCGCGCTGGTCGAGTACCTGAGCCGCATTCAGGCAAAGTGAGCAGCGCCTGAGCTTCGCAAGCCCGCACGACCGATCTATCATGAGGCCCTCAGCCACCGTCGTGCGGGCCCGCAATGCTTCCACCTCTATTCGATCGGCTTAGCCTTTGCTGGCTTTGCGCCGGGCTTTCGGTTGCGCTGGCATTCGTACCAGCTGCCCGGGCACAGGACGCTCGGGGCGATTGCTCGGTAGCCGAGTTCCGAGCGCTGGCGATTGACACCCACGATGCCCGCACACGCGAGGAACGCGCCAACCGCTGGCTCGACAGCAACCTGCGCGCCTGCAATCTTGCACAGCTTCGCGCGCTGGGGTCCAACCGCGGCGCATGGTTGGGCGTGGCCGACACGGCGACCCTGGCCGGCCGGATCGACGGAGCCATCGAGCGTCGGATCCGCGAAAACCCCGACGAGGTCAAGGCGCTGTTCTCACCTGCGCCCGCCCCCGAAGCCTCGACACAGAGTGTGGCGAGCGGCGAAACGCCCATCGCCCCCCGCCAGCGGATCGTCGGGCCGGGCACTCCGGCCGTCGTATCAGGCGGGGCGGCCACGCCGGTCGCGGTGCCCGTTCCCGTACCGGTTCAGCCAACGGGGGTCGCGGCGGCGCCTCCGCCCTCCTCGGCGCCTGCGGCTGCACCACCGCCTCCCGCAGAACCCCCATCACGTTTCACCGATGCGCACAAGCAAGCGGTGCGTGAACACTACGAACGATCGGTCGTTGCGGGGCAATGCCCGCCCCCCCTGCAGGCTCGCGGCGAAGTCTGCGAATCAGTCAACGCCATTCGGCTCTGGAGAATCGGCGACCCGCTGCCCGTGACGGCCAGCTTTCAGGAGCTGCCGTCCAGCCTGAGCAGTTTCCTGTCGCCGTTTCGCGCCGGCCTGCGGGTGGTCAGGCTGGGCAACGATATTGTGCTGATCGACGCAAACCGCCGGGTGGCCGACGCGATCGCCGACCTGGGCACCCCCAGGACGCCGGGCGCGCGCGGCAGCCCCTAGCCGACGCGCTCGACAGACAGGCTGGCGAGTTGGTCGAGCGCTCCACGCGCCTCGGCAGAGAGCCCGTCGCCCAGACGCGCCAGGGCCGCGCGGGCAAGGTCGGCCTCGGCGCGCGCGCGGGATCGCGCGTAATCGAGCGCGCCACTGTCACGTACCGCTCTCAGGATGTCGTCGAAG
>JBIKTA010000518.1:0-2775 GCA_044348315.1 Burkholderiaceae bacterium
GACGCAGTCGGCACGCTCGCACGTGCGATCGCATCGGGCGACCTGTCGGTCGGCATCGCGGGCGGCGTCGAGAGCATGACGCGTGCACCCTTCGTGATGCCCAAGGCCGGCACAGCCTTTGCGCGGGACAACACGGTCTATGACACCACGATCGGCTGGCGCTTCATCAACCCCCTGATGCGCAAGCAACATGGCGTTGATTCGATGCCCGAGACCGCGGAAAACGTCGCCGTTCAGTGGTCGATCAGCCGCGAGGCGCAAGACGGCATGGCGCTGCGCAGCCAGGCGCGCGCCGCCACCGCACAGAAAGCCGGGATTTTCGCCGAGGAAATCATCCCGGTCACGATTGCCGCAGGCAAGGGCGATCCGATCGTGGTGAGCCGCGATGAGCATCCGCGCGAGACTTCGCTCGAGGCGCTCGCACGGCTCAAGCCGGTGGTTCGCCCCGAGGGCAGCGTGACCGCGGGCAACGCCTCCGGGGTGAACGACGGTTCAGCCGCGCTGCTGCTCGCCGACGAGGCCGGGGCCGCACGTTTTGGACTCACGCCGCGGGCCCGGGTGATCGCCATGGCCACTGCAGGTGTTGCGCCGCGCATCATGGGCATCGGCCCCGCTCCCGCCACGCAGAAACTGCTGGCGCGCACCGGTCTTTCGATCGGCCAGATCGATGTGATCGAACTGAACGAGGCCTTCGCCGCGCAGGGCATCGCCGTGCTCCGCGAACTCGGCCTGCCCGACGACGCCGCGCACGTCAATCCCAATGGCGGAGCGATTGCCCTGGGGCATCCGCTCGGGGCCTCGGGTGCGCGGCTCGCGCTCACGCTCGTCAACCAGTTGCACCGTAGCGGAGGCCGCTACGGTATCGCCACGATGTGCATCGGTGTTGGCCAGGGTATCGCCCTGCTCGTCGAGCGCGTCTGACCTCTGAATGGAGAACGATGAAATGAATACTTCTGATCTGATCAACGAAATCGAAGCGCTCGATGCCCGGCGTAGTCAAGCTGTGCTCACGCGCGACATCGCGACCCTGAACGAAATTCTCGGCGAGGATCTGATGTACGTGCACTCCTCGGGCACGGCCGAGGATCGGACGCTCTACCTCAGCCGAATCGCGGACGGCTTCTACGACTACCGCGGCCTCGAGGTGCTCACCCGCCAGTACCGCGTCTACGGTGACATGGTGCTCGTGAACGCCGATGTGCGCATCGACGTCGTCGTGCGCGGCAACGCCAAGCTGATCATGAGTCGGGCCTTCCAGGCGTGGGCGCGCCGCGACGGTCGCTGGCAAATGGTCACCTGGCACTCGACGCCGATGCCGGCGGCCTGAAGGCCTGCGCATCAGACTGGCCCGCGACACAGACCGAATCCGAATCCTTGCAAGGACTGGCACGATGATCAATGAAGCCGCGCTCGATGTGCTTTTCAGGCAGGCGCGAACCGCCAACGGCTGGCTCGCCGGCGAAGTCACCGACGCGCAGCTTCGCGCCGCGTTCGACCTGATGAAGTTGGCACCCACCGCAGCCAACGCCCAGCCCGCTCGTTTCGTGTTCCTGCGAAGCGCGGCCGCCAAAGAGCGCCTGCGGCCTGCGCTCTCGCCGGGCAATCTCGACAAGACCCTGAGCGCGCCGGTGGTGGCGATCGTTGCTCATGACACCATGTTTCACGAACATCTGCCGAGGCTGCTGCCGCACAATCCGGCGGCTCGCGGATGGTTCGAGGGCGACAGCGAGGCGGCCGTGCGCGCCCGGGAGCAATCGGCGTTCAGAAACGGCACGCTACAGGGGGCCTACTTCATCCTCGCAGCCCGGGCGGTGGGTCTGGACTGCGGCCCGATGTCAGGCTTCGACAACGCCCAGGTCGATCGCGAGTTTTTCCCGGACGGGCGATTGCGCAGCAATTTTCTCTGCAATCTGGGCCAAGCCGACCCGGCAAAGACCTTCGCCCGCAACCCACGCTTTGCCTTTGAGGACGCCTGCCAGACGCTCTGAGCATCCAGAGCCGCGCGATCAGGATCAAACGGCGGGCGATGAGCGCCGAGGGATCAAGCCCAAGACGCTCACGACCTGCCCGCTCAGCTCTCCAGCAGCCGCCGCCCGATCACCTGAGCCTGGATCTCACCGGCGCCTTCAAAGATGTTGAGAATGCGGGCATCGCAGAACAGCCGGCTCGCCTCATATTCGAGCGCGTAGCCATTGCCACCGTGGATCTGCAGGGCGCTGTCGGCGTTGGCAAAGGCCACGCGGGCGGCGAGCAGCTTGGCCATCCCAGCCTCGAGATCGCAGCGCTTGCCGGTATCACGCGCGCGCGCAGCAAAGTAAGTGAGTTCTCGCGCGGCGATGATCTCCACGAGCATCATCGCAAGCTTGTCGTGCACGCGCGGAAAATCGCCAATGGGTCGTCCGAACTGGCGCCGCTCGGCTGCGTAGCGGCTCGCCACATCGAATGCGTCCCAGGCCACGCCGAGCGCACGCGCCGCAGTCTGGATGCGCGCGCTTTCGAAGGTCTTCATCAGCTGACGGAATCCCTGGCCCTGCGCCTGCCCGAGCAGGCCGTCCTCGGCGACCTCGAAACCGTCGAAGGCGATCTCGTATTCCTTCATGCCGCGATAGCCAAGTACAGCGATCTCGCCGCCGCGCATCCCGGCCGCCGGGAACAGCTCCTCATCGGTGCCGCGAGGCTTGGCTGCGAGCAGCATGGAGAGCCCATCGTGTCCGGGCCGGGTGGGGTCGGTGCGCGCGAGCAAGGTCATGAGGTCGCTGCGCGCACCGTGTGTCG
>JBIKTA010000052.1:0-9258 GCA_044348315.1 Burkholderiaceae bacterium
CCCGCTCTCGCTCTTTCGTAATCCCGTTGTGCTGGGTTCGCTCGCGACCCTGTTTCTGGTGTTCTTTTCGCTGCTGGGCAAGACCGTCCTGTTACCGATGTGGCTGCAGTCACTCCACGGCATCGGACTCGACGGCGTGGCGCTCCGCATGCTGCCCTACACACTGGCGACACCGATCGGTGCAGCGATGGCCGGCAAGATGATGGTGCTCGGGGTGTCGATGCCGCGCATGATGCTGGCAGGGTTACTGGGTAACAGCCTGGCGGCGCTGGCGCTCGCGCTGATGAACGGCGATTCAGCGCTACTCGTCTCGATCGTGATGATCGTTTCGGGTTTCTGCGTCGGACTCGCGCTCCCCTCGGGTCTGGTCATCGTTCAGGGCACGGTACCCAAGACCCAGATCGGCGTCGCCACGGCGACGGCCGCGCTCTCGCGCACGCTCGGCGGGGCGATGGGCGTGGCGCTCCTCACCTCGATCCTCTTTGCCTCGCTCGGCGTCGCGGGCTCGGGCGGCGCGGAAATGCTGCGCGAAGCGGTCGCTTCAGGCCAGCAGTCGGATTCGCTGGCATCCGCCTTCCGCCTGACCTTTCTGGTCATCGCATTCGCCTCCGCGATCGGCGCGCTGATTGCCTTGATGATGCCGCGGAATGCGGGTCGCTGACGAGTCGCAAGCGGACGGGCCGCTGCCCCAGAGGACAGCAAACGTCAAACCATCGCCTCACCCAGTCTGACCGGGCGACCTGGCGCCCAATCCGGCCAGCCTGCGGCGTCTTCGCGCGGCACGATCAGGATCACGGTGGACCCTAGCAAAAAACGTCCCATCTCGTCGCCCTGCGCCAATTCGACCGGACGGTCCAGGTAGCGCCAGTAGCGCAGTACTCCCGGACGCGGCGGGTTGACCTGACCATGCCAGACCGTGGCGATACTGCCGACAATAGTTGCGCCCACCAGGACCATCACGAAGGGCTTGCCTTGCCTCTCGAACACACACACCACGCGCTCGTTCAGCGCGAACAGATCTGGGACGTCATTGACAGTCACCGGATTGACCGAATAAAGCGTGCCCGGCACATGGGTCATCGAGATCAGTCGGCCTGAAGCCGGCATATGCATGCGGTGATAATCGCGGGGGCTGAGATAGAGCGTCGAAAAGGCCCCGCCCTCGAATCGATGGGCCAGGTGTGGGTCCGCCAGCAATGCATCCAGGCGATAGTGATGACCTTTGGCCTGCAGGATCAAACCTGATTCGACCGCACCACATTGACTGACTGCGCCATCGACCGGACAGATCCAATCGGCCGACGCGAGCGGCCGGGCACCCGGGGCCAGAGCGCGCATGAAGAAGTCGTTGAAGCTCGCATACGCACCCGGGTCGGGGTCGGCTGCCTCGCCCATATCCACCCGGTAACGTGCGATAAAACGCTCGATCGCCCATCGGGTGGCACGGCCACCCCGACGGGTCGCCAACCAGCCGAGGAACTCGGTGAGTGCTCGCTTGGGCAGCAACCGCTGCAGCAGCAAAAAAACGCGATCAGTCATGGCTCGTCAAACACCCGGGCGTAGGTGCGACGCCCGAGCAGAAAAGAGTTTGCATGGCGGAATCCTTGATGGATCCGCGAGGATAGCGGATAACGGATAGCAACCCGGCTGGACGGCCCCAACCCTCGACAGACGACAATCCAGCCCAAGCGCCACATCTCTGGCATGGATCAAGGCGTCGGACCCAAAAAGCGTCGACACTGCGCGCAATGGATACGCTCACGCGCACCGACCCTGCCGACATGCTCGTTCATAGCGGTCTGCTGACCGACCTGTATCAGCTCAGCATGCTGCAGGCTTACCATTTTCACAGGATGCGCGAAGCGGCAAGCTTCGAGCTCTTCTTTCGCGGCCTCACGCCCGAACGATCCTTTCTGATCTGCGCCGGACTCGAAACCGTCTTGCAGTGGGTGCAGCAGCTCAGGTTCCATCCTCACGAATTGCACTGGCTGGCCAGCACCGGCCGATTCAGAACCGATTTTCTGAGAATGCTCGCACGGCTGCGATTCACCGGCGACATCGACGCCATCGCCGAAGGCACGCCGATATTCGCCAACGAGCCGGTGCTGCGCGTCACGGCACCCATCATCGAGGCGCAACTGCTGGAAAGCAGATTGCTCAATCTGATCCACTTTCAGACCTTGATCGCCAGCAAAGCGGCGCGCTGCACGCTCGCGGCCGGGGACGCAGGTCTGGTCGAATTCGGGCTGCGACGCGCCCACGGCGCGGAGGCGGCGCTCTACGCCTCTCGAGCGGCCTATCTCGCAGGGTTTTCGGCGAGCTCGAACGCCCTCGCAGGCCTGCAATTCGGAATTCCGGTCACAGGAACCATGGCCCACTCATTTGTACAGGCTCACGCGGCTGAAGCGCTCGCCTTCGAGCGTTTTGCAGCGGCCAACCCCGAGCAACTGGTCTTTCTGATCGACACCTACGACATCGAGCAGGGTGCCTACCGGGCCGCCGCAGTCGCCCACACACTCGCCGCGCGCGGCATCCGCTTGCAGGGCGTCCGAATCGACAGCGGCGAGCTCGCGCCCGCAAGTCGCCGCGTGCGGGCAGTCCTGGACGCGGCTGGGCTCACTGAAACCAAGATCCTCGCAAGCGGCAATCTCGATGAATGGCGGATCGCCGGCCTGCGCGCAGTCGGGGCACCGATCGATGTCTATTGTGTCGGCACCGCGCTCTCGACCTCGAGCGATGCGCCGGCGCTCGACTGTGCCTATAAACTCGTGGAATACGCAGGTCGCCCGACCGCCAAGCGCTCGCCCGGCAAGGCCAGTTTGCCCGGATGCAAGCAAGTCTGGCGCAGCTTTGACCCGTCGGGGCGAATTCAGTGCGATCACATCGCGCTGGCCGACGAAACACCCGCCCAGGCGCAGGCGTGCCGGACCGAAGCCCTGCTCCAGCCGGTCATGCGCGCGGGTGTTCGCCTGTCCCCGCCGCAGACCTTGCGCATGCTGCGGGAGCAGTGCCTGCAACATCTCGATTCATTACCCGACCGATTGAGGCCCCTCGATGCGCAGGCGACCCTGGAGCCCTCGGTGTCATCGGGGGTCGCCCGGTGCCTGCCCCGCGAACCCCGGCGATCGCCGCCCGCGCCCCACGGAGCCGAGGCGCAGACCTGGGCCTGATCAGCGAGCGGCAGAGCCCGCACCGACCGCCGCACGCGTCAGGCGATCGATGACCGCAGCCCAACGCAAATCATCCGGAGGGTGCTCGATCAGCAGCACATCGGCGCCACTGCGATCGAGCTCACGCAATCGGGCAAAGAGCGCGCGACCGCACGCGACCGGCTCATCAGGCATCGGACGCCACAGAAACGAACCCGCTCGCGGAGGCCGCACAGACCAGACCGCAAGCCTCAAACCCCTCGCGTCCAAATCCTGAATGCGCTGTGCAAGCGCCTGCGGCGGCAGTAATTCGAGCGGTCGCCCGGGCGCATAGTGCGCAGCGAGCGAACCCGACACGCGCGGTGCGCTATCGCCCGCGCCCCCCGCAGAATCGAGCGACTCGCCCAGCACCGTCTCGATCGTTGCCACATCGATCCCGCCGGGACGCAGCACCGCCGATCGACTGCGCGAGAGATCGACGATCGTCGACTCCAGCCCCACGCCGCAGGCGCCTCCATCGAGAATCATGGGTGCATCGGCACCGAGATCATCGATCACATGCTGGGCCGTCGTGGGGCTGACCCGCCCGAATCGATTGGCAGAAGGCGCGGCGACGCCCTCGCCGCCCCGGTCGTGAAAGGCACGCAACAAGGCGAGCGCAACCGGATGCGAGGGGATGCGAAGGCCAATGGTCGACTGCCCGCCACACGCGGCATCGGGCACGCCTCGCGCCCTCTGGAGAATCAGTGTGAGCGCACCGGGCCAGCACGCCGCTGCCAGTCGCTCGGCTCGATCGTTCCAAACCGCCCACCCACGGATGTGCCCGACGTCGGCCGCATGCACGATGAGGGGATGATCGGCCGGACGCCCTTTCAGACGATAGATTGCCGCAACCGCCTTCGCCTGGCCGGCATCAGCACCCAGGCCATAAACCGTCTCAGTCGGAAAGACCACGAGCTCGCCCGCGATCAGGCGATCGGCCGCGCGCTCGGTCGAGTCGTGACTCGCAGCGACGATCGCCATGCTCAACGCCACTCGAGCAAACCGAGGGTCCTCGCCGAGCGCCCAGCCGCAGCCTGCGCCGTGCTCAGATCGTCGGAGACCACAGTCAGGTGGCCCATCTTTCGGCCAGGCCGGGGCGTGGTCTTGCCATAGAGGTGGAGTTTTGCTGAAGGCTCGGCGAGCGCGCCCGACCAGTCAGGCTCGATCGCCTGGCCCCCCTCACTCGCACCGGACGCGAACCACAGATCACCCAGGAGATTCAGCATCAGTACCGCGGGGGCCAGTGCACGGGTATCGCCCAGGGGCAGGCCGGCGAGCACCCTCGCCTGTTGTTCGAACTGGCTGGTCAGGCTGGCATCGAGCGTCCAATGTCCCGAATTGTGCGGACGCGGCGCCATTTCGTTCACACACAGCGAACCGTCGCCCAATACGAAAAACTCCACGCACAGCACGCCGACGTAATCGAGCGCAGTCGCAATCTCCACTGTCGCCTCTCGCGCCTGTGCGGCGAGACTCGCCCCGATCTGCGCGGGTATCGTGGAGGAGAAGAGAATGCCCGATCGATGGACGTTTTCCGCAATCGGCCAGACGCAAACTTCACCCGATCGAGTTCGGGCAATGAGCACCGAGACCTCGCAGGCCAGATCGAGCTGCTGCTCGAGCACACAGGCCGCGCCCCTGAACCCGGCATAGGCTGCACGGGCCTCGATACGCGACCCCACACGGACCTGACCCTTGCCGTCATAGCCCAGACGTGCCGTTTTCAGGATGCCGGGGAAAAGCTTGTCATCACAACGATCGAGGTCGTCTGCGGAGCGGATTTCGGCATAGGGGGCTGTGGCAATCCCGCAGCGACGAACGAAGGCCTTTTCGGCAATCCGATCCTGCGCAACCGAAACGGCCTGAGCGGACGGACTGACCGTGGAGCGCGTCGCCAGCCAGGCGAGCGTATCGGCCGGCACATTTTCGAATTCGGTGGTGATCGCCGGACAAAGGCTCGCCAACTCCGCGAGCGCAGAACGATCCTCGTAACCTGCGCAGAGGTGCCGGTCGGCAACGGCCCCAGCGGGGCTCTCACGGTCAGGGTCAAGCACGCAAACCCGATAACCGAGCGACTGGGCCGCCATCGTAAACATGCGGCCCAATTGGCCGCCGCCCAGGAGACCCAACCAGGACCGGGGCGGCAACGCGAACCCAGCCTCGCGCAGTGTCGAGACCGATGACGGATCACGGGCTTGCGTCTGATCGGCAGGCATCACGAGGCAGCGCCCGAGGGCGGGAGCGCCATCGCCGAAGCGGCGGCATGCTGAGCGGCACGAAACGCCTCAAGACGCTCGGCAAGCGCTGGCTCGCGTACGGCCAGTGTCGCAATCACATGAAGGGCGGCATTGGCTGCACCGGCCTCGCCGATCGCAAAGGTTGCCACCGGAATGCCCTTGGGCATCTGCACGATCGAAAGCAGAGAGTCCTCGCCTCTAAGATATTTCGACGGCACCGGCACACCAAAGACCGGGACGATCGTCTTGGCGGCCAGCATGCCAGGCAGATGCGCGGCGCCGCCCGCCCCGGCAATGATCGCCTCGAGCCCGCGGGCGCGTGCGCCCTGCGCATAGGCAAACATGTCGTCGGGCATCCGATGCGCCGAGACGACCCGCGCCTCATGGGCGATGCCAAAGCGCTCGAGCATTTCGACCGCGTGGCGCATGACCTCCCAGTCACTCGAGGAGCCCATCACCACGCCGACTCGAGGCGGGGCTTGTTCCGATATCGTTGTCATCACATCCAATCCATGATCGGTTGCTGAACCGGTGTTCAGCGCACCCGTGAGACCGGCCGGGATGCGGTCGGTCAAGCGCCAGCTCAATCCAAGGTCTGCCCGGCGAGCCGCTCGAGCGCCTCGCCGTACTTGCTCGCGGTCCGCCCGATGACCTCAGGCGGCAAGGGCGGCGGGGGCGCGGTCTTGTTCCAGCCCTGGACAGTCTCGAGATAATCGCGAACGAATTGCTTGTCGAAGGACGGCGGAGAGATGCCGACCCGATACTGATCAGCCGGCCAGAATCGCGACGAGTCCGCCGTCAGAACCTCATCCATCAGGTAAAGCTCGCCCGCCGCGTCCAGGCCGAATTCGAACTTGGTGTCCGCGATGATGATGCCCCGACTGGCGGCATAGTCGCTCGCGCGCCGGTAGAGCTCGAGGCTCACGGCCCGAATCCGCTCGGCAAGCGGTGCACCGATGCGCGAGATCATGTCATCGAAATCGATGTTTTCGTCGTGCTCGCCGATCGCCGCCTTTGCTGCGGGCGTGAAGATCGGCTCGGGCAATTGCTCGGCCATTCGAAGCCCGGGGGCGAGCCCAATCCCGCACACGGAACCACTGGCCTGATAGTCCTTCCAGCCCGAACCGATCAGATACCCACGGACCACGGCCTCAACCATGATCGGCTCGAGGCGGCGCACCACCATCGACCGATCGGCAATCTGCGCCCGCTCATCGGCTGCCACCACCGACTCAGGCGCGATGTCGAGCAGATGATTGGGAATCACATCCGCCAGACGCTCGAGCCAGAAGAGCGTGAGGCGATTGAGCACGCGGCCTTTGCCCGGAATGGGCTCAGCCATCACCACATCAAAAGCCGACAACCTGTCAGTAGTCACGATGAGCAGACGATCTTCGCCCACCGCGTAATTATCCCGAACCTTGCCCCGGCCCAGCAGCGGCAGAGAATGAAGATCGGTCTGGTAGACCGCTGAGGCCATCAGGTGCTCCAGGGAAAGGGCTAAAGGTGCAAGCGGCCGGTCATTGACCAGACCGCCAACGATTCAGTGTGCGGCCTGGGCCAACTCGCCGCTCGCGTAACGGCTGACCATCACCGAGAGCGAAATGGGATGAATGCGGCCACCCTGGCCCTCACAACCGAACTCCCGGTAGCGCTGCAGACAGATCCGCCGAGCGGCTTCACGAGCCGGCTTCAGGTACTCGCGCGGGTCGAACTTGTCGGGGTGCTCGGCCATGAAACGACGAATCGCGGCCGTCATCGCGAGCCGGATGTCGGTGTCGATGTTGATCTTGCGCACGCCGTGCCGGATCGCCTCCTGAATCTCCTCGACCGGTACACCATAGGTCTCTTTCATGGCACCGCCGAACTGACGAATCTCGGCGAGCAACTCCTGAGGCACTGAAGAGGAGCCGTGCATGACCAGATGCGTGTTGGGGATGCGGACATGGATCGCCTTGACCCGATCGATCGCCAGAGTCTCGCCCGTGGGCCTGCGCGAAAACTTGTAGGCGCCGTGCGAGGTACCGATCGCGATTGCGAGCGCATCGACCTGGGTCTTGCGAACAAAATCGGCCGCCTGCTCCGGATCGGTCAACAGTTGCTCACGGGTCATCGTGCCGTCAGCGCCATGACCGTCCTCCTTGTCACCCTTCATCGTCTCCAGGGAACCAAGACAGCCGAGCTCGCCCTCGACCGTGACACCGAGCGCATGCGACATGTCGACGACCTTTCGGGTCACATCGACGTTGTAGTCATAGCTTGCAACGGTCTTGCCGTCTTCCTCGAGCGAGCCATCCATCATCACCGACGAAAAGCCCAGGTCGATCGCGCCGCGGCAGATCGCAGGCGACTGGCCGTGATCCTGGTGCATGACGACAGGCACCCTGGGATAGGACTCGACCGCGGCTTCGATGAGATGCTTGAGAAAAGCCTCGCCGGCATATTTGCGGGCCCCGGCCGAGGCCTGCATGATGACCGGCGCATCGAGCTCGGCCGCAGCGGCCATGATGGCCTGAACCTGCTCCAGGTTGTTGACGTTGAAAGCGGGAATGCCATAGCCGTTTTCAGCGGCATGATCGAGCAGTTGTCGCATGGATACGAGGGCCATGTGCGCTCCTTGCAGGGGGTGCGAGTCAAACCCGTAATTATCGCCGATTCGGGAATCGGGCGCCGCAAAAACACCCGCCTACCCGTGCTCACCCACCTTGACGATCTTCATCGTATTGGTGCCGCCCGACTTGCCGATCGGCTCGCCAACCGTGATCAGCAGCAGATCACCCTTCTCCACGACCCCTTCACGTATCAGCAGGTTTTCGGCCTCGAGCAGCAGCGTCTCGCGATCGGAGGCCTGGTAACCGAAGAGCAGGGGATGCACCTCACGGTACAGACACATCCGCCGGCGACTCGTCTCCTCGGGTGTGAGCGCATAGACCGGCACGCCCGAATCAAGCCTGGAAATCCAGAGTGCAGTGGACCCCGACTGGGTCAGCGCAGCGATCGCCTTCACCTTGAGGTGGCAGGCCACAAAAACCGCGCTCATCGCGATCGACTGATCGATCCGCGTGAAGCTGCGATCCAGAAAACCGCTGGTGAGCGCGTTGTGCTGGTATTGGTCGGCTTCGACGCAGACCCGCGCCACCGCCTCGATGGTTTCGACCGGATACTTTCCGGCCGCGGTTTCCGCCGACAGCATCACCGCGTCGGTACCGTCCAGCACGGCATTGGCCACGTCAGACACCTCGGCCCGCGTGGGCACGGGCGACTCGATCATCGACTCCATCATCTGGGTCGCGGTGATCGTGAGCTTGTTGTGCTCTTTGGCGAGCCGGATCATGCGTTTTTGCAGCGCGGGCACCGCAGCGTCGCCCACTTCGACCGCCAGATCGCCACGGGCGACCATGACCCCGTGCGAGGCCTTCAGGATCTCCTCGAGGTTGGCGATCGCCTCGACGCGCTCGATCTTTGCGATCATCAGCGCACGTCCGCCGGAGGCCCGCGCCAACTCACGCGCCATATACATGTCGGCGGCGTTCTTGGGAAAGGAAACCGCGATGTAATCGGCTGCAAAGGCACAAGCCGTGCGGATGTCATCCATATCCTTGGAGGTGAGCGCCGGGGCCGACAGTCCCCCACCCTGGCGGTTGATGCCCTTGCGGTCCGAGAGCACACCGCCCACCATGACCGTGCAGGCGATCGTCGTCGAACCAACCCGATCGACCCGCATCACCATGCGGCCATCGTTCAGGAGCAGGGTGTCGCCGACCTGAACGTCATTGACGAGTTCCTTGTAGTCCAGGCCCACCCGGCCCTGGTCACCGAGCTCGCAGTCA
>JBIKTA010000519.1:0-2762 GCA_044348315.1 Burkholderiaceae bacterium
CGATCGGTACGCTGGGCAGGTCGCCCCGCCCGATGCGCGTCAGAAATTCCAAGCCGCTGAGTCGGGCCATCTCGTCGGCCGGGATCCGGCCGGGGGGCGCGCCCAGCAGCCTGACCTCGCGTTCACGCACCAGCCAGGCTTGCAGCGTGGCATCGGCCTGAGGCGTCGGGACGGATGTGGCCTCAACCATGGCAGGAGAAGCATCAATTGGACCGTTCATATCGAACCATTCATTGCGGACCGCCAGTCAGCCTGTCGATCCATCAGACGAAGCCGACCTCGACCCGCTTGTTGCGCTTGCCCTCGCTACGGATCCTGAGGACCTTGATGGGACCGATCTCGGCGATGTTGCGCACATGCGTGCCGCCACAGGGCTGCAGATCAATCCCAGGGATACGGAGCAGCCGCACACGCCCCTGGCCCCGAGGTGGCTGGACGCTCATCGTCTTCACCAGCTCGGGCTGAGCCTCCAGTTCCTCGTCCGTAATCCACACCGTTTCGGTCTCAGCCGCCCGGGCAATCAGGGCGTTGACCTCGTCCTCGATCCGGCGCGCATCAAGCAGACTCATGTCGATATCGAAATCGAGTCGCCCCTTGTCGACCGCGATGTTGCCCCCGGTGACTGGTGCAACCACCACGCAGGACAGCACGTGCAGACAGGTATGAATCCTCATCAAGGCATGACGTCGTTCCCAGTCCAGCACTAGCTCGACTGTCTGGCCAGGCACGGGCCAGACATCCAGCGCGCCTTCGGGAACATGAACGACACTGTCGGGAAGCTCTCCCTTGCGGGTATCAACGATGCGCAACGAACGTCCGTCGGCGCAACGCATCACGCCGGTATCACCGGGCTGGCCGCCGCCCATCGGATAGAAGACCGTGCGGTCGAGTTCGATGCCACGATCCGAGACGGCGGTCACGCGAGCCTCGCAGCGGCTGAGGTAGGCATCTTCCCGAAAGAGCAGGTGTGTCGGCATGTCACCAGATGAACGGAGGATCGCCACAGGAAAGGCGGACGCTGAACCCGCTCGGCACGCGGCCGCATCAGGCTCCCAATCGAGAAACGGCTTGATGATACACGCGGAGGGCCTCTGGACGCTGTCCGCGTGCTCGAGCGCTCAGCCTCGTCGCGTCAGGAAAAATCCTTCGAGGGCGATCGCCATCACCGTCATGCCCAGCAACGCCCCGACGATCAGGGACCCGATCGCGATCAGCACCGGCGCCCAGCCATTGGCCGAAACGCGACCCGAGGCCAGATTGTGGCGGTGATCCCATCGCTCATCAGGCGTCAGCGCGGTGATGATGGCCTCGGCGAGACCCATCACCACGATCAGGCTGAAGATGAAAAACCCCGGCTGCCGGAACCAGGGCTCACCTCGTAACGCCCAACCGATCGCAGGGAGCGCGATCATCGGGTAGACCCACCAGAGACTGCTGCGCATGTACAGGCGGTGGAGCCCGGCCCATCCCGTCAGCATGGCCAGCAACGCAGCCAAGGCCTTGCGCCGATGCGGGCGGGGCCCGGAGGAGGATGGGTCAGGGCCGTCGACCGGGCGGGGCATCGCAGGGGGGTGGGGGCAGTCGGCCGGACCAGGCGCAGTGTGCGAGGGATCAGATTCGGATTGACGCGTCATCGTTGAACACCATTGGGTCCTTGTCATTGTAGGAGCAAGCCGATTCCCCGGTCCGCCACGAGACAATCCAGACCCGGGGGTACACTCGGAATCATGCCCATCAAAACGCCCTCCCCGCCCGTCATCCGCATTCGCGGTGCCCGTCATAACAACCTCAAGAATCTCGACCTTGATCTCCCCACCGGGGAACTGGTGGTTGTGACCGGCGTATCGGGATCCGGCAAGTCTTCGCTGGTGTTTGACACCCTCTACGCGGAAGGGCAGCGTCGCTACGTCGAGACCTTCTCGGCCTACGCGCGGCAGTTCCTCGACCGCATGGACAAGCCCCAGGTCGACCGGATCGAAGGCGTGCCACCGGCCATCGCGATCGACCAGACCAATCCGGTCCGCACCTCGCGTTCGACGGTCGGCACGATGACCGAATTGAACGACCACCTGAAACTGCTGCTGGCGCGCACTGCGAGGCTCCATTGCCGATGTTGCGCAGCACCGGTTCAGCGTGACACCGCGGCCGGCATCCTCGAGGATCTCGAACGCAGAGCGCAAGCAGCGGGCGACCCTCGGCTGGTGATTTGTTTCGCGGTGCGGGTCCCGGCCAATTTCAGCGAGAGCGAGATCGAGACGCACCTGCTCGCGCAGGGCTACACCCGCATCCATGCGCGCGGGCCCGACCGGGCCGATCCCGGAAGAGTGGTGCTGCAGGTGGTGCAGGACCGTCTTCGAATCAGCAGTGCCGACCGGGGTCGTCTGGCCGAAGCCGTCGAGGTGGCGCTGCTTCGCGGACACGGACAGGTGAGCGTCCATCGCATGGGCGAGGCGGGCGACGATGCCGAGGTCTGGCGATACAGCAGCGGCCTGCATTGCGCGCACTGCGACATCACTTATCAGGAGCCTCAGCCGAGCCTCTTTTCCTTCAATTCGGCGCTGGGCGCATGTGAGAGTTGCCGAGGCTTTGGGCGCGTCATCGGCATCGACCACGGGCTGGTGGTGCCGGACGAATCATTGTCCCTCGAGCAGGGCGCCGTTCGACCCTGGCAATCCGAGAGCTTCAAGGACTGCCAGCGGGATCTGATGCGGTGCGCGCGCGCCGCAGGGGTGCCCGTCGACCTCGCCTGGCGAGACCTCTCG
>JBIKTA010000520.1:0-2759 GCA_044348315.1 Burkholderiaceae bacterium
GGGGGTCGCCTACGACGATCCCGACCTCCTGGCCCTGCAATGGGCCAACCATGTGCTCGGCGGAGGTGGCTTCACTTCAAGGCTTTACGCCGAGGTCCGCGAGAAACGGGGACTCGCCTACAGCGTATATTCGTATTTCGCGCCACGCAGCCAGCCAGGGCCGTTTGTCATCGGTCTTCAGACGCGCAAGGACCAGGCCGAGCGCGCGCTCGAGGTGGTGCGCGAGACACTCGAACGTTTCGTGCGCGAAGGCCCGACCGATGAGGAACTCGCGGCCGCGCGCGCCAATTTGATCGGCGGCTTTCCATTGAAGCTCGATTCCAACCGTAAGATCCTGTCGCAGCTGACCCTGATCGGTGTGCACCGTCTGCCCATCGACTGGCTTGAGCGCTGGCCTGAGCGGCTCGCGGCGATCTCGCGCGAGGACGTGATGCGCGCGCTCGCGCGCCACCTCGATCCGTCACAACTCGTCACCGTGATCGTGGGTGCGCCCGAGTCCCGGCAGTAATGGCGCCGACCCACGTTCGCCGCGAATCCATGTCCGGGCCCGCAGCGCGCCCGGCCCCCTTGAACCGGGTGCGGATCATTGGCGGACAATGGAAGCGAACACCGATCGAGGTCGTCGATGCCCCCGGACTGCGTCCGACGCCCGACCGGGTGCGGGAGACGCTCTTCAACTGGTTGGGCCAGAGCCTGAACGGCCGGGTCTGCCTCGATCTCTTTGCCGGCAGCGGGGCGCTCGGGCTCGAGGCCGCCTCGCGAGGCGCGAAGCAGGTAACCCTCGTCGAGTGGCGCAGCGAACCCTGCATGCGGATCCGGCGGTTGTGCGAGCGTCTCGATGCGCATTCCGTGGAGGTGCTCGAGATGGACGCTCGACGCGCGCTCGTCCAGTTCACCCGGGAGGATCGCCGCTTCGATCTCGTGTTTCTGGATCCACCTTTTGGCGAGCGCTGGCTCGAACGCCTCTGGCCGCTTTTGCCGGCGGTCCTGGCACCGGCTGCGCGCGTCTACGTCGAGGCGGAAGCCACTCTCACCGCCTCCCCGCCTGGTTTTTCGATCGATCGCACGGCGCGCGCTGGACAGGTCCATTATCATTTGCTGTCCTGGTCTGGGCGTGAGACTGCCTCGCCCGACTCGATCATCCAAGAGGAGCGCTGATGGCCAGAGCCGTCTATCCGGGCACCTTCGATCCACTGACCTGCGGCCACGAGGACCTCGTACGTCGGGCGGCGCGCCTCTTCGATACCGTGGTGGTGGGCGTTGCTGCGAGTCGCGGGAAAAACCCCTTGTTTTCGGTCGACGAGCGGCTGGCCATTGCCCGCGAGGCGCTCGCGCCGCTCGCCAATGTCGAGGTGGTGCCTTTCAGCGGTCTGATGGTCGACTTTGCCGCACTGCACCGAGCCGATGTCGTGGTGCGAGGCATTCGTGCGGTCTCCGATTTCGATTACGAATTTCAGCTTGCCGGGATGAATCGCCAACTGCGGGCGGGATTCGAGACGGTCTTCATGACGCCCTCGGATGAATATCAATTCGTGTCGGCGACGCTCGTGCGTGAGATTGCCATGCTGGGGGGCGACGTCAGCCCGTTTGTCCCGGCTGTGGTTCAGCGCTGGATTGAGCGCAAGCTCGTCGAACTCGGTCGCAAAGCCGGCAGCGCCTGAGGCGCCGGCAGGGGTACGCCCATGGCCTTGATGATCACCGATCAGTGCATCAACTGCGACGTCTGTGAGCCCGAGTGTCCGAATCAGGCGATCTCGATGGGCGAGTCCTACTATGTCATCGATCCAGCCCGATGCACCGAGTGCGTCGGGCATTTCGATGAGCCGCAGTGCCAGCAGGTTTGTCCCGTCGCCTGCATCCCCTTCAATCCGGATTGGCGCGAGTCGCGCGATGAACTCCTTGTCAAGTATCAGCGCTTGAGCGGACCCCTCGCCTCCTGAACATGATTGTCATTGTTTTGTCATGATCGGGGGCGAGCATCGCGGGATGGAGCTGATTCTTTGGCGTCACGCCGACGCGGGCGATCCCCTCGAGGATCGGGAAGCCGACTTGGGTCGGCGTCTGACCGCGCGCGGTCGCAAGCAGTCCGTGAGGGTCGCGAAGTGGCTGACAGCTCGCCTGCCTGAACGGTATGTGCTGCTCGCGAGTCCTGCGCCCCGTGCGCTCGAGACGGCCGAGGCGCTGGGTATCGAGCCCCGGATTGATGCGCGGCTTGCACCCGGAGCCTCAGGGGCGCAGATCCTGGCTGCGATCAACTGGCCCCAGGGGCTGGACGGCCGCGTGCGCCACTGCATCGTGGTGGGCCATCAGCCCTCGCTCGGCGAGGCGGCCTCGCTCGCCATCACGGGTCGCGCCGCGCCTTGGACCCTCCGAAAATCGTCGCTGCTGTGGCTCGCGAGCCGACCCGATGATGCGTCACGCCCGCCCTTCATCCGCGCCGCGATCGGACCCGATCTGGTTTGAGAGGCGATGAGGGAATCGCCGAGTCAGGCTCAGCCCCGTCTGGCTGGCGCAGTCCCGACCCGCGGCGGACCCGGACATTCGGACCCGGACATTCGGACCCGGACATTCGGACCCGGACATTCATTTCCGACCGGCAAGCTGCACATAGTCGAATCGCTCGACGATCCGGCTTTCGGTCCAGATGCGCGCCTCGTCTGCGAGCGCGTCGCTGGCCGCCGGATGGCGCTGGGCCCATTCGACCGGGAGCTCGAGCCGTACCGATTTCCGCTTGAAAAAGAGGGCCGGCACCGGCAATT
>JBIKTA010000053.1:0-9193 GCA_044348315.1 Burkholderiaceae bacterium
GCAAAACGCGCGGTATGCGAATCTGACGCGGCATCTCCACTGGATCACGGCAGCAATCGTCCTGCTGCTCGTGATCCCGATGGGCGTGTGGCTCGCCTATTTCAGACCGGCGGACGAGGGGCTGAAACTCAGGTTGTACAACCTGCATGAAAGCTTCGGTGTCCTGGTTTTTGGGCTGGCCTTGCTTCGCTTGCTCTACCGCTGGGCGCGGCCCGCACCGCCCTGGCCCGTCGAGACGCCGAGCGCCGTGCGCTGGATGGCGGGCGTCTCGCACACTTTGCTCTACTTGCTCCTGATCCTCATGCCGATCACCGGGTTTCTTGCCACCAATGCATGGGGTTTTCCGCTCGCGCTTTTCAATGTCCTGCCGTTGCCCTCGCCGGTGGCGAAAGACGAGGCGCTGGCCAAGCTGCTTTCGACGCTGCACTGGAGCGGCGCGGCCCTCATGGGCACTCTGATCGCACTCCATGTTGCAGGGGCTGTCTACCACCGTTTCGTCAAGCGTGATCGCCTGGCGCGTCGCATGTTCTGACCTGGAAATCCCATGCAATCCTTGAATGAGGGCCAATCGATGCCCGATGCTTCTGGCCCGTCCCTGTCGACCCGTCGGTGGGGTTTTCTTGCGCTCGTCATCGCGACGGCACTGACCCTCTTCGTGATGATGGGTTTCACGCTTTTCCCGGAGGGACCCGACGGCTGGGGTCTGGTGATGCTCGCATGTTTCGCGTTGACCTTGCCCTGGACCACGATCGGGTTCTGGCACGCAGTGATCGGGCTGGGTCTGATGGCCTTCGCCCGCAATCCGGAGGCGCGGGTCGCGCCCCATCTGAAGTCGATCCGTGGCGACGAGCCGATCGCGAGCCGGACTGCGATCGCGATCTGCATCCGCAACGAGGAAACCGAGCGGGTGGGGCGCAACCTCAAGTGGATGCTCGAAGGCCTGATCGGGACCGGCCATGCCCAGGCCTTTCATCTCTACATCCTGAGCGATACCAATCGCCCGGAGGTCGCCGTCCTCGAGGAGGCATTGACCGAATCACTGCGGGCGCGATTTGGCGCGGCGATCGGGATCACCTATCGCAGGCGCGAGGGGGGCAAGGGATTCAAGGCCGGTAACCTTCGCGACTTCTGCGAGCGCTGGAGCGCGGATCATGATCACGTGATCGTCCTGGATGCCGACAGCGCGATGACGCCCGCCGCGATGCTCCGTCTGGTTAGGATCATGCAGGTCAATCCTCGGCTGGGCATCCTGCAGACGCTTGTGACTGGTCTGCCCAGCGCCAGCGCGTTTGCCCGCATCTTCCAGTTCGGTATGCGCCTGGGCATGCGTTCGTACACGCTCGGTGGCGCAAGCTGGCAGGGTGATTGCGGCCCTTACTGGGGGCACAACGCGATCATTCGTCTTGAGCCCTTTGCCCGGGATTGCGATCTGCCGGTGCTGCCCGGCAAGCCCCCGCTGGGCGGCTATGTGCTGAGCCACGATCAGATCGAGGCGGTGCTGATGCGCCGAGCCGGTTACGAGGTGAGGGTATTACCGGTCGAAGGTGGCAGCTACGAGGAAAATCCGCCGACGCTGCTCGAATTCATCCGTCGCGATCTGCGCTGGTGCCAGGGCAACATGCAGTACTTCAAACTCCTGGGCATGCCGGGCCTGCTCACGGTCAGTCGTATTCAGCTTTGGCTTGCGATCGCGATGTACATCAGCGCGCCGGCCTGGCTGGGCTTCATGCTGTTCGGGCTCATTCGGCAGGGCCCGTTCCGGCCCGAGCTGGGTCTGATCATGCTGACGATCACTCTGGTCATGAGTTTCGCACCGAAATTCGCGACCCTGGCGGCAGTGCTGATCGACCGGGAGCAAAGGCGCGCATTCGGTGGCACCTTGAGAATCCTGCTGGGGGCTTTTGTCGAGCTGGTCTTCTCGATGCTGATCGTCCCGATCGCGGCGGTTTCGGTCACGGTGTTTGTCCTGGGTCTGCCCTTTGGCCGGCAGGTCGGTTGGACCACCCAACTGCGCGACAGCGACGGTCTGCCCTGGCGGATCGCGATCAAGGGCCTCTGGTTTCATACCTTGATCGGGGCGGGCTTTGCCTACTGGCTCTGGGCGGTCGCGCCCGGTGCGCTGTGGATCGGTGCGCCTTTTTTCATCGGTCTGATGGCCTCCATTCCTCTGGCCGTTCTGACCGCGCACCCTGCGGTGGGCTGGCGGTTCGCTCGCCTGAGCCTTTGTGCCATTCCGGAGGAACTGTTCCCACCCGACCCCTCCGCGGGCAGCCTGTTTGCGCCTTTCGCTGACAAGCCTGCGCTGAGAATCGGTCAGCCATCCGTGCGGGAGTCATGAGCGTGCGCGGATGCCAATCCCCTGCAATGCGCCCGGATACTGACCACATCGTCTCGCGGTCGCGGCTCGTGTTGCTGACGATGGTCGCAGCCGCTGCGCTCTTCGCGCAGCGTCCCGCTGAGGCGACTCCGCCCGCGGTTGCGGGTGAGGCGGCTGCGGGCCAGGCCGGACATAAGGGGGCGGGACATAAGGGGGCCGGGCAGACGGGGGCCGGACAGACGGGGGCCTTCATCGGTGCCGAGTTCGTCAACCGCAGCAAGGCGACCCGCTGCGCGGAGGAGGACAACGTCGACGTCCGCGTGCGCGCGCCCGCTGTCGGTCGGTTCACCGTCACGGCGGAGCACCCGCCCTACATCTCCCTCATCCAGACCGACAGTACGGCGCCGGATTTCACGGACTGCGATATGTCGGCTGACCCGGTGTTCAAGTTCAAGCCCCGGACGGTCGTGCTCCACGAAGACGCTTCGATCCGTCTGGTCGGTCACAGCTTCGAGACGTTCTGGCGGCCCGAGACGGTCGATTTCCGGGTCGGCGCGCGCAGTGAGCCCGGTCTCCATCTGGTGCAGTTGCTGCGCAAAAACGTGCCCTCGCCGGGTACGCCGGCCGTGCGTGATGTCGAGATCCTGGTCGTCTATCCCTCGGATGGCTATTGGCGGGCCAAGCCGCTGCCGCCGGTTCACTTGCCCGATAGCGCTTACGGCAGTTCGTTCCTGGTCGGTCCGGTGGAAGATGATGGCCGGCCCGTTGTCCGCTTTCGTTCGATTCGCTTCGACCCTTCCGATCTGAGCTTTCATCTCGAATTCGCTGCGGGCGGGCAGGGCGTGCTGAAGGTGATCGAGGACAGCCGGATCCGGACCCGTCTCGAGGTGGCGTTCGACCGTCCGATAGACGCGGGGCGGGCGTTTGCCGCGCTGCGATCCATGTATGTGACGGCCGTCAATGCGGATACCGCGATCGCGATTGCGCCGCTTGCGGCCGGCGCAGGCGAGCACCATGTTCCCGTGATGGTGTTCGAGCGCTTCACCGCTCCTTGGGGCCGTTTCGGTCGAGCGCTGCCATCGCGTCACAACCTCAGTGCACCCGATACGATTTTCGGCGATTTCGTTGTGCCAGGGGGGTCTCGATGAACGCCTTCACAGTCGATGCTACGCAGGCAATGGCCCAGATCGAGCCCTCCCCCGAAGACTGTCCCCACTGGCGTGCTTTGGTCTTGGCTCGTCGGGGGCGCGTGGCCTGCGCCGACGATTCTCCGTTCGATGCCTTGTATGCGCCGCTGTGCGCCGTGCCCGCCGGGACGCCCTTTGCGGTGGCGCATCTCGCCCAGAGCCTGGACGGACGTATCGCCACGACGAGCGGCGTGTCGCGCTGGCTGAGCGGCGACGCCGACCTGCTTCACACCCACAGAATGCGGGCACTGGCCGATGCGGTCATCGTCGGGGCCAGTACGGTTCAGCATGACGATCCCCAGTTGACGGTGCGTCGTTGTTTCGGACAACATCCTGTCCGTGTCGTGATCGACGCCGAACGCCGGCTCGACGGTAGCCAACGCGTCTTTCGAGATGGGGCCGCACCGACCCTGCTGCTGGTTGCCGCCGATAGAGCCGGGCGCGACCGTCATCATGGACGGGCCGAAATCGTGCCGGTCGATCGAACCGACTCAGGGCTCGACCCTCGCGCGATTCGGGACGTGCTGGCCCGGCGCGGTCTGCATTGGCTGTTCATCGAAGGTGGCGGGGCGACCGTTTCTCGCTTCCTTCAGGCGCGTACGCTCGATCGGCTTCAGATCACCATCGCGCCGGTGATCATTGGTTCGGGTCGCCCTTCGATCAGCTTGCCCGAAATTGCCGATCTCACCGGGAGCCTGCGACCGCAGACCCGGCGCTTCGAACTGGGCCGTGACACGCTGATTGAATGCGTATTCAGTCCGGATCCGCCAGTTGCGCGCTAGAGCTGGCACGAAATGTTGATCGCCTCAACGGCTCGCGCGTTCTGGTCGCTCGGCGATGGCAGCGGCGCGATCCGCGAGGAGCCTCTGCCTGAACCGGGCCCGGGCGAGGTCCTGGTGCGCATGCTCGCAAGCGGCATCAGTCGCGGTACCGAGTCCCTGGTCTTCTCGGGGCGGGTGCCGGCCTCAGAGTGGCAGCGCATGCGCTGCCCCCATCAGCAGGGCGAGTTTCCCGGTCCGGTCAAATACGGCTATTGCGCGGTCGGTCAAGTTGAATCGGGGCCAGCTGAGCTGATCGGCCGCCGTGTGTTTTGTCTGCACCCCCATCAGGATCGATTCGTGGTGCCGGCTGAAGCCGTGCACGTCCTGCCTGAGGCGGTACCGACCGCCCGAGCGGTACTTGCGGCCAACATGGAGACTGCGCTCAACGCGATCTGGGATCTGGGTCCCAGGATCGGGGACCGGATGGCTGTGGTGGGGGCCGGGGTGGTGGGCGCTTTGGTTGCCGCGCTCGCGGCGCGTATCCCCGGGGTCGATGTGCAGTTGGTCGATCCGGATCGCAGGCGCGCAGATCTGGCGCGGGTGCTGGGTTGTCGGTACGCGGTGCCTGGCGAGGCGCAGGGTGAACTCGATTGCGTGGTTCACGCCAGCGGCCGGGCTGAGGGTCTGTCGACTGCGTTGGCGCTCGCTGGTTTTGAGGCGACCGTGCTCGAACTCTCCTGGTATGGCAGTCAGCCGGTGGCCGTTCCACTCGGTGAGCGATTTCATTCCGGACGACTGACGCTGCGTGCCTCGCAGGTCGGGTCGATTGCGACTGCGCAGCGCAGCCGCTGGGATTACCGCCGCAGGATGCGGACCGTGCTGGATCTGCTGGCTGACGATCGACTCGATGTGCTGCTCGATGGCGTGTCGGCGTTTGATGAACTGCCCGAAACGATGTCCCGGCTCGCGAGCGCACCCGATGGTGCCTTGTGTCATCGAGTGCTGTACCCCTGAGTTCATTCCACGGAGTCTGTTGAACATGTATTCGCTTGCTGTATCGGATCACATCATGATCGCCCATAGTTTTCGGGGCGAAATCTTCGGGCCTGCGCAGCAGGTGCACGGCGCGACCTATGGCGTCGAGATCGAGTTCCGGCGCGAGCGGCTCGATGAATACGGTCTCGTCTGCGACATCGGTCGCGCGATTACGCTCCTGCGTGAGGTGCTGGCCGGTTTCAATTATCGAAACCTCGACGAACTACCCGAACTCGCCGGCCGCAACACCACGACCGAATTCATGGCGGGCGAGATCTTTGAGCGGATGAGGGCGCGCATTTCGGCGGGTGAACTTGGCCCCGGCACCGCGGGCATGCTTCATTCGATGCGGGTGTTGTTGCGCGAATCGCCCGTCGCCTGGGCAGCGTTTGACGCGCCCCTCTGAGCCCGGGTCATTGACTGAACCGATGTTCACTTTCGTCGTTCCCGGCCCGATCGATCAGGTGACCGGGGGCTATATTTTCGATCGACGTCTGGTCGAGACCCTGCGTGCAGCCGGTCGAAGGGTCGACGTGGTCGAGCTGCCGGGCCGCTTTCCGATCGCTGACGAGCGGGCTCGAGCGAGTGCGGGCGCTGCCCTCGCACGTCTGCCCGACCGCAGCCTCGTCGTGATCGATGGTCTGGCGCTGCCGGCCTTCGACCGGGCAGCCGAGGCCCACCGATCCCGACTGCGGATCATCGGTTTTGTTCATCATCCGCTCGCCGTCGAGACGGGTCTGACCGACCCTGACCGGGACCGACTGGCTGCGATCGAATCACGGGTCTGGTCGATGCTGTCGGGGATCGTCTGCCCCAGCCGGGAAAGCGCGGAAGCGGTGGCGCGCGTCGGAGTTTCGGGTACCCGAATCGAGGTCGCGCCGCCGGGGACCGACCCGCCGGCTGCGCTGGGCATTTCCCGCGTGCCGCGTGCGCGCCTGGCTTCCGGCCCAGACGATCCGGTTCGCCTGCTTGCGGTGGGCACGGTCATTGCGCGAAAGGGGCACCTGTTGCTGGTCGATGCGCTGTCCGAGTTGCAGGCCTTGAACTGGCACCTGGATTGCATCGGCAGCCTCGAGCGTTCCCCGGAGACGGTTGCGCTTCTGCGGGATCGGATCCTTGAACGAGGTCTCGGGGCGCGAGTCAGCCTGCACGGCGAGGTCTCCGAGTCGGCCCGCGATGCGGCCTATGAACAGGCAGAGGTGTTTGCCCTGCCCTCCTTTCACGAAGGGTATGGAATGGTGTTTGCCGAGGCGATGGCATGGGGGCTCCCGATCGTGGCGACCACAGGGGGTGCGATTCCCGAAACCGTACCCGCGCAGGTGGGCCGCCTGGTGGCGCCTGGCGATCGGCCGGCGCTCGTGTCTGCGCTCGCTGAGCTGATCGGGGATAGCGATCTCCGCGCGCGAATGTCCTCGGCCGCGCGTTCGGCGGCACAGGCGCTGCCCGACTGGCGGGCAGCGAGCGCCCGCTGGATCGATGCTGTGGAGAGGCTTGCGCAATGACTGGCTTCGACAAGGACTGGCTCGCGCTGCGGGAACCTTTCGACCAGGCCGCCCGTTCTGCCGAGCTCGCGACCGATTTTGCGGCGGCGCTGGGTGCGACGGTCGAGCCTAAGATCGTTGATCTGGGGGGCGGGACGGCTGCGAACTTCCGCGTGCTCGCGCCTCTGATTGGCCGCGATCAGCACTGGCGACTGCTCGACTTCGATCCCCTGCTCCTCGATCATGCGCTCGATGCGGTCTCCCATTGGGCGCACGCTCAGGGCTGGGAGGCGCTGCGAACCGATGCCTGGACCTTGATCGTTCAGGCCGATGCGGGTCGGTGGTCACTGTCGGTCGAGCATTTCGATCTTGCCACCTCCCTCGAGACCTTTCCCTTCGAATCGTTCGATGCAGTGGTGACGACGGCGTTTCTGGATCTGGTTTCGCAGGACTGGATTTCGCGTTTTACTGGGCGTCTTGCCTCGGCCCGGCGACCCGTTCTCGCAACGCTCACCGTCGATGGCAGGCGTGTGTGGTGCCCAGCTCATCCCGATGACGAGTGGATCGAGTCAGCCTTCCGGCTGCATCAGGAGGGTGACAAGGGCTTTGGAGTGTCGCTGGGCGTGAATGCGACGCCGGCGCTCGCCCAGTCGCTGATCCAGATGGGCTTCGAGGTGCGCGAGCGGGCGAGCGACTGGCGGATCGAAGGCGGGCCGGGTCGTGCCCTGCTCGCCCAGTTGCTCGACGATACAGCCCGGGTGGCCTTGGAAGTGCATCCCGAGGAGGTGACCCGAATCGGCGCCTGGTACCGGTTGCGTCGCGAGCAGATCGAACGGGGCGAGCTGCGCTACATCGTCGGCCACCGCGACCTGCTCGCACTGCCCTGAGGCCCCATTGCGGGCAGGCCGGGGCCGACCGTAAGGCCTGACGCTGTGTATCATCAGGATTGCTCCACTTTGCAGATCCCAGATGGAAATCCTGATTCTCGTTGCCCTGATTCTGTTGAACGGATTGTTCGCCATGTCGGAGATCGCGCTGGTGACGGCGCGCAAGGCCCGGCTGCAGAAGCTGATCGATGAGGGTGACAACGCCGCCGCCGCGGCGCTGAAGCTGGGCGAGGACCCGACCCGGTTTCTGTCAACCATCCAGATCGGTATTACCTCGATTGGCGTGATGAGCGGGATAATGGGCGAGGCCGCGCTCGCCGATCCCCTGTCGGTCTGGTTGGCCGGCGCCGGGATGGAGCCGGCCGCAGCATCGATCCTGTCGACTGCGGTGGTCGTTGTGGTGATCACCTATCTGTCGATCGTGGTGGGCGAACTCGTTCCCAAGCGCATTGGGCAGACTTACCCCGAGACGCTCGCGCGTTTTGCAGCCCGCCCCATCCACCTGCTGGCGGTCTCGACCAAGCCTTTCGTGATGCTGCTTGCGGGATCGACGCAGTTGCTGCTGCGCTTGTTCGGCGTGCGCGAGCAGCCGGCCGCTGCCGTTACCGAGGAGGAAATTCACGCCATGCTGGCCGAAGGTACTTCCGCGGGCTTGATCGAGACGCAGGAGCACACGATGCTTCGCAATGTGTTCCGTCTCGACGATCGGCAGATCGGGTCGCTCATGGTGCCGCGTTCGGATGTGATCGTGATCGATGTCAATCTCCCGTTTCAGGACAACCTCGAACTGATCGAGACCAGCCCGCATGCGCGCTTTCCGGTGGTGCGGGGCGGTCTCGACGAACTCGTTGGAGTGTTGGATGCGCGTCGCTTTCTTGCGACGCTGGTGCGCGATCCGGGGCTTCGCGAGTTTCCCACCGAAGATCTGACGCAGCCATTGTTTGTGCCGGAGACGCTGACCGGCATGGAGTTGCTCGAGAATTTCAAGACGCTCAATTCGCAAATGGCGTTCATCATCGATGAATATGGCGAGGTCCAGGGGATCGTCACCCTGCATGATCTGATCGAAGCGATCACCGGTGAGTTCACGCCGCGCGATGCCGGCTCGTCCTGGGCGGTGCAGCGTGAGGATGGCAGCTGGCTGCTCGATGGCCACATCCCGATTCCGGAGCTGAAGGACAGGCTGAACCTGCGTTCAGTGCCCGAGGAGGAGAAAGGTCGCTATCACACGCTCTCGGGGATGATCATGCTGCTCACGGGCAGGCTGCCCTCGGTGGCCGATCGGGTCGTCTGGGAGTCTTGGTCATTCGAGATCGTGGACATGGATGGCCGCACGATCGACAAGGTGCTCGCAACGGTTGAACTCACGCCCGAGCCTGTGCCGGGTGATGGCGCTGGCGAACCCGCCGCCTGATTGGCGATGGCGCCGGCCGGGCCATGACATGATCCTCAAGGTCCGCTGGCCCAGTTGCCCGATTCCGACAGGAGCTGATCGAGACGCTTGCATCGCTCGCCTCGATCCCCT
>JBIKTA010000521.1:0-2753 GCA_044348315.1 Burkholderiaceae bacterium
CAGGAAGGCGGGTGCCAGAGCGGGGACCATGACCTTGATCAGCGCCTTGGGATACGAGTAGCCCAGCGTTCTTGCCGCATCGATCAGCGTGAAATCAAAAAGGCTCATGGCGCCCAGAACGGTTCGCACGACGTACGGCATCGAGATCACCACGTGCGCCATCAGCAGGCTCGTCCAGGCGCCATCGATGCCGGCGGCCTTGAAGGCCTGCAGCATCGCGATGCCCACCACCAGGCCCGGGAGCATCAGTGGGGAAACCAGAAACGTCGTGATCGCTTCGCGTCCGGGTAACTGCCCTCTCACGAGCGCAATCGCGCAAAGCGTGCCCAGAATCAGGCTCAACAGCGTGGAGAGCGCAGCGATCTGGATCGACGTCCAGAGCGATGACAACAATCCCGAGGTGCTGGGCAGCGCCAGATACCAGCGCAGCGACCACGAGGGCGGGGGCAGGGTGAATACTGTGGATGAACCGAAGGACACCGCGATCGTGACGAGCAGCGGCGTCAATAGAAAAATCACGGCGAATGTCGCGAGCACGGCGACGATCGCATTCGAAAGGCGTTCGACCGGCGTCATGTGTTTCTCCCGAGGCGGCGCGCAAGAAGGCTGGATCCGACCACGATCCCGACGGCGAGTACCAGCAGCACGACGGCGGTGGTCGATCCGAGTTGCTCGTTGCGCATCAGCAGGAATGAGCGACCCGTCAGCGTCGCGAGTGTCTGGAATCGGTCCCCGATCAAGAGCGAGGGGATCACGAACATCGATACCGTCATCGACAACACGAAAGCCATTCCGGCGACAATACCCGGCAGCGTGAGCGGCAGGCTCACGCGGGTGAATCGGTACCAGGGGCTCGCGCCCAGCGTTGCGCCGGCTTCCGACAGGCGCGGGTCGATCTGACGAATGACCGAGTAGATCGGCAGGATCATGAACGGCAGGAATACGTTGGCCGCACCGATCACCAGGCCAGCCTCGGTGAAAAGTAGCCGTTGAGGCTCGTCCCAGATGCCGAGCCCGACCAGCAACTGCGAAACCACACCGTCGCGGCGCAGGACGATCTGCCAGGCGAAGGCCTTGACCACCACACCCACCGACAGCGGCAGGATGATCGCAGCCAGCAGGATCACCTGCGACCAGCCTTTTGCACGGGCCAGTGCGAGGGCGACCGGATATCCGATCACCAGGCAAAGCAGCGTGACGAGTAGCGCGATCCGCAGCGTATTGCCGATCACCTTCCAGTTGAAGTCGTCGGCGAAAAAGCTGGTGTAGGCGCCGAACGCCCAGCCTGCATCCGTGTAGATGCTGCGCCCGAGCAGGTAGATGATCGGGGCAGCGTAGACGATGAAAAGATAGATGAGGGCCGGGGCCGCGAGCAGCGCGACCGGGTCCAGGCGGCGGGCGATCATGATTGCGCCGGATAGAGCAGTGTGGCCTCGGGCGACCAGCAGAAATCGAGCGTCATTCCGGGCTGAGGCGCGAGTCGCATCGCCTCACCGTCCGAGACCTCAGCGATGATCGGCATCGGATCGGGAGAGTCGAAGTGCACCAGCATTCGCGCGCCCTGGAAGACCAGATCTCGAACCCGCAGCGACAACTGGTTTGATCCGGTCTCGCCGGTCCGAGGCCCCGTCTCCGGATTGTGGAGTTGCACGCGCTCCGGTCGTACGGCAACGAGAACCTGGGCTCCGGGCCGGAACGAACCGGCGGCGCGGACGGTGCCGAGCGGCGTCTCGATGGTCAGCGTATCACCCGATACCTCGCTCACCCGACCGGCAATCCGGGTCGAGAGGCCCACGAAGTCGAGCGCAAAGCGTGTCGCGGGCGCGCGGTAGAGCGTCGCAGGGTCCGCGAATTGCTCGATGACGCCCTGGTTCATCACGGCGATCCGGTCTGACATGGTCAGAGCTTCGTCCTGATCATGCGTCACGAAGATTGCCGTCGTGCCGAGCTCCCGCAGCAGACGGCGGAGCTCGATTTGCATGGTTTCGCGCAGTTTGCGATCGAGCGCCGAAAAGGGCTCATCGAGCAGCAGGAGCTTGGGCTGAACGGCAAGCGCCCGGGCCACCGCGACCCGCTGCTGCTGGCCACCCGAGAGCGCCCGAACCGACCGATCCGCCATCTCGCTGATGTGGACGAGCTCGAGGAACTGACGCACCGTGCGGTCGATTTCGGACTGAGCAGCGCGTCGCGCGCGCAAGCCGAAGGCAACATTCTCCGCGACGGTCAGATGCGGAAAGAGCGCGTAGCTTTGGAACACCACCCCGACATCCCGACGATGGGGTGGCAGCGTCGTAATATCGGTGCCAGCGAGACGGACCGAACCCCGATCTGCGGCAAGCAGCCCTGCGATCATCCGCAGCAGCGTGGTCTTGCCGCAGCCCGACGGACCGAGCAGGGAGACGAACTCTCCCCGCCCGACCGCAAGATCGACGCCCTTCAGTACAGCGCTCTCGCCGAATGCCTTGAAGGCTCCGACGACATCCAGAAAACCGGTTTCTTGAGTCATGTTGCTTAGGTCGGTCAGGGAGTCCGTTCGATTCATCAGATCGCCATGTCCCGATCCCAGCGCTTGATCCAGTCGTTACGGTTCTTGGCAACGTTGGCCCAGTCGGTCGGGATTACGGCGACACCCTTGGGCACTTCTGCCGGAATGGCCACTTCCGTGTTGGTTGGCAGCGAAAAGGTGGGTCCGACCAGTTTCGACTGCATCTCGGCGCCCAGCATCTCGTTGATGTAGGCATAGGCGAGCTCCG
>JBIKTA010000054.1:0-9172 GCA_044348315.1 Burkholderiaceae bacterium
TGCGCGCGCGGCGAGCACCCCGACCAGGTGGGCGCGGTAACGCGCTGAGGCATGCAGGTCTGCACCGAGCTGCGCGGTGTCGATTGAGACTGACTGGCAGACGTCCGGCGACCAGTTCGATGACAGTGCCTGTTCGAGTTCCGTAGCGCGATAGACCCCGTTTCCGCCCCCGGTCACCGCGACCCGAACCCCATCGTTGAAACGGGCCACGAAAACGCCCACCAGCGCATAGTGGGAAGCGGGCTGATGGAATTTCGTATAGCGGGCGGCCAGTGGGATCGGGAAACTCACCTGTGTGATGATCTCGTCGGGCGCCAGCGCAGTCTGATAAATGCCCTGAAAAAAATCGTCGGCGGCGATCTCCCTTCGATCGGTCAAGATCGTCGCGCCAAGGGCCAGGGCCGCAGCCGGGTAGCAGGCAGCCGGGTCGTTGTTCGCCAGGCTTCCGCCGATCGTGCCGCGGGCCCTCACCTGACGGTCGCCGATGCCTTCGGCCAGATCGGCCAGTGCCGGCAGTGCGGCCCGGACGGTCGCGGAGCGCGAGACGGCACGGTGGGTAGTCATCGCACCGACACGCAAGGCCCTGTCATCGCGCTCGATTCCGCTGAGTCCTTCGATGCCTGAAAGGTCGATCAGATCGCTCGGCGCCGAAAACCCGAGCTTCATCGCCGGCAGCAGCGACATGCCTCCGGCGATCAGCCGGGGGTCACTGGTCTGGCGCATCAGGGCGCAGGCATTCGGAACGGTCGCCGGTCTATGAAACTCGAAATCGTTCATCGTGTTGCTCCGCTTGGCAGGGCAGGCAGTTCGCCCTGCAGGGCAAGCCAGATCTTTTCGGAGGTGAGCGGCATTTGAAGGGCGTCGACCCTGTGCCCGAGACCCACTCGTTCAAGCGCATCAAGCACCGCGCTCACGACCACTGGCGTCGCGCCGATCGTGCCGAGTTCCCCCACGCCCTTCACGCCCAGTGGGTTGGTGAGGCAGGGCGTCGTCTGATCCAGCCGGGTGTCAAACCTACGGACGATGCCGGCGCGTGGCATCGCGTAGTCCAGGAAGCTCGCGGTCAGCAATTGACCAGAACCGTCATAGACGACCTGCTCGCAGAGCGCTTGACCAATGCCCTGTACGGCGCCGCCATCGAGTTGTCCGACCACGATCATCGGATTGATGACCCGACCCACGTCGTTGACCGACTGATAACGGTCGATCACCACAACGCCGGTCTGCGGATCGATTTCGACCTCGCAGACATGACAGCCATTGGGCCAACTCGGTCCGTCGACTTTGGTGCGCGATTCGAGGAACAGATTCGATTCGGGCTGGCGGGCAGCGATCTCGAAGAGGCCCATTCCGAGATCGGTACCGGCAACTTCAAACCTGCCGCTGCGGTATTGAAGATCGGCGGCTGCGACCTCCAGGGCATCGGCTGCGTGGCCGCGCGCGATCTCGATGGTTTGCCGCGAGGCTTCGCGGACGGCCGAGCCGGCGGTGAACAGCGAACGCGAGCCGCCGCTCCCGAAGCCCTCGCCCCGGTCGGTATCGCCCTGGATGATGCGCACGCGCTCAATTGGAACGTCGAAGATGTCGACTGCGAGTTGTGCATAGCTCGTCGCGATGCCCTGACCCATCGCCTGGGTCGCAGTGAAGATCTCAATGAACCCATCAGCCGAGACCTTGACGGTCACGCGTTCCTCAAAGACGTTGGCACCTGTCCATTCCAGAAAAGTCGTGACGCCCCGACCGCGCAGGCGCCCGGCCGCACGACTCTCCTCCAGCCGGCGGTCAAAGCCCCGCCAATCCGAGAGCGCGAGCGCCTGATCGAGCAGCGACTCGAATCGGCCGCTGTCATAGGTTTGCCCCATCGCGTTCCGGTAGGGCATCTGCCCGGGCGCGATCAAATTGCGCCGTCGAATTTCCGCCGGGTCCATGGCCAGCCGTCGTGCCGCCGCATCCATCAGCCGTTCGATGATGTAGATCGACTCAGGGCGGCCCGCTCCCCGGTAAGCGCCCAGCGGCGCGATGTTCGTCATCACGGCCGAAATGCTGATATCGACCGTCGCAATATCGTAGACGCTGGTGGAGACCCAGGGACCGATCAGGAGCGGGATCGCAAGGGACGACGGCGTGACGTGCGCGCCGATGTCGGCGAGGGTTTCGATCCGCAGCGCGAGCACCCTGCCTGTGGCATCGAGCGCCATTTCGGCCCGGCTGCGCAGAGACCGCCCGTGCACCGCCGCGAGAAACTCTTCGGTGCGGTCGGCCACCCATTTGACCGGACGGGCGAGTTGCATGCTGGCCCATGCGGCGACCACTTCTTCGGGATAGGCATTGGTCTTCATCCCGAAGCCGCCTCCCACGTCACCCACCACGACCCGGATCCGTTCCTTGGGCAGCCCCAGGATCTGTGCCAGCGCATTGCGCGTGTTCGATGGCATCTGGTTGCTGAGGCGCATCGTCAGGCGCTCGCTTGTCGCATCAAAGCTCGCCAGCACCGCCCGCGGCTCCATCGGAGAAGGCGCCAGCCTTTGATTGACCACGTCGATCGCCACGGTATGAGGCGCACGGGCGAAGATCCGGCCCACCTCGGCCGGATCGCCATAGGACGAGCGCGCGGCGACATTGCCGGGTGCGCCGGGCCAGACCTGGGGCGCATCGGGCGCGAGTGCCGCGTCCAGACCCGAGACGGCAGGCAGTTCCTCGAAATCGACGAGGATGGCGTCGCGCGCTGCGCGTGCGATGTCCGGGGTCTCGGCCACCACCGCGGCGACGGCTTCGCCCACGAAGCGCACGCAGTCTGCCGCAATGGCCCGGCGCGGCGGCGGGGAGACGGGCTCGCCATCCGGGCGCTTGAAATGGGGTGCCGGACCAGGGAAGTTGCCGACGCCAGACTCGATCAGGTCCTGCCCGGTCACGACGGCCAGTACGCCGGGCAGGGCGCGCGCAGCGCTTGCGTCGATCGAGACGATGCGCGCATGGGCCATGGGGGAGCGAAGCAGTACGAGCGAAGCGCAGCCCGGTTCGGTGCAATCATCGACGAATCGTCCCTGTCCGGTGACCAAGGCGGGATCCTCGATCCGTCGGACGGACTGGCCGCTACCGAAGCGGCCATGCTCGATTTCAGGGGGGGAAGTATTCATTCAGGGTGCCTCGGGTGACCGATTCATCGCTCACGCATCGTCGCTGCGGCAACCCTGACCGCTTCAACGATGTTGACATAACCCGTGCATCGGCAGAGGTTGCCTTGCAAGGCCTGCTCGATGGTTGCGTCATCCGGCGCAGGTTCTTCCTCGAGGAGGCAGGCGCTCGACATGATCATGCCGGGCGTGCAATAGCCGCACTGCAGGCCATGACAATCCATGAAGGCCTGCTGCAGCGGGTGCAGGCTGCCGTCGGGTCCGGTCATGCCCTCGATGGTGGCGATTGTGCGGCCGTCGGCCTGTACTGCCAGCATCGTGCAGCTCTTGACCGCCACGCCGTCCAACCGCACGGTGCAGGCCCCACATTGGCTCGTATCACAGCCGACATGCGTGCCGGTGAGACCGAGGTCGGTACGCAGGAAATCGACGAGGAGTTGCCGAGCCTCGACCTCGCGCTCGACCGTCCGACCATTGATGTTGATGCTGACTCTGGGCATGTCCTTACCGCTCCGGGCCATCCGGCCAAAACTCAAAGCGGTTGATGTTAGCGCCAAATCTCCTCGATTGCGCGCAGGCCTGGGATCCTGCGCGCAGATCGAGGCCCCTCATTCGGTGGCGAGCCGCAGTCCGAGCTGATTTGCCGCGACGACCGCCTGCGTGCGGTTCCTCGCGCCGAGTGCCCGCAGCACGGCACTCACGTGAATCTTGACCGTTCCTTCGGCCAGGTCGAGTTCGCGACAGATCAGCTTGTTGGGCAGGCCTTTGAGGATCAGTCTCAGCACATCGCACTGACGGCCCGTGAGGCCCAGGCTGCTCGGGTCGCGCTGCGCCACTCGGGTCGTCGCACGCACCGGGGCGCCCCATTCGCCGCGAATCACCTCCTTGGGGACATACATGTGGCCGGCTGCGACCAGGCGCAGGGCGTGCCGGATTACGTCGTGATGCACCGATTTCGGGATGAAGCCGTGCGCGCCGAGTTCGAGACAGTGAAGGATGGTTTCCCGGTCGGCTTCGGCCGACAGGATCACGAAGGGCATCCCTGGGCGAAGTTCGCGCAGACGCTTCAACGCCTCGTAGCCATCGCTGTCCGGGAGCCCCAGATCGAGCAGTACGCAGTCGTAGCGCCGGGACTCGCCGAGCAGACGCCGGCCTTCGGCGTAGGTGCCCGCATAATCGATCTGGGAACCCGGTGAAATCGACTCGAGCGCATAGCGCAGCGCGTCGCAGACGATCGGGTGATCGTCGATGAGCAGAAAATGACGGGCAGGACGGGACAGACTCTCGATTGCATGGACCATGTTGTTCTCCGTTATGGGGTTTATGCCGTCGTACCGAGTAAAGTACGACGTATGAATGATGGCTGGCGTTTTTGCGTAGCACCAATGATGGATTTCACGGATCGGTTCTGCCGGTATTTCCATCGCCGATTGAGTGCACGGGCGCGTCTGTACACCGAGATGGTGACGACGGGTGCCCTGATCCACGGTCCGAGGGACCGTCTGCTCGCCTTTGATGCGTCTGAGCATCCTGTCGCCCTGCAGATCGGCGGCAGCGAGCCGGATGACCTTGCCCGCTGTGCGGCAATGGGCGAGGCGGTCGGCTACGACGAGATCAACCTCAACTGCGGATGTCCCAGTGAGCGCGTGCAGCGTGGCGCCTTCGGGGCGTGTCTGATGGCCGAGCCCGCTCTGGTGGCGGACTGCGTCAAGGCGATGGTCGATCGGGTCTCGATCCCCGTGACCGTGAAGCACCGGATTGGTCTCGACCAGATCGAGGACTACGGTTTCGTGCGCGACTTCGTCGGCACCGTGGCGGCGGCCGGATGCAAGGTTTTCATTGTGCATGCCCGCAATGCCTGGCTCAAAGGCTTGAGCCCGCGGGAGAACCGCGAAATACCACCGCTCCGCTATGCCGTCGTCCACCAGCTCAAGCGCGATTTTCCCGAATTGACGGTCGTGCTGAACGGCGGGCTGCGCGATCACGCCACTGCACTGGCCGAACTCGGCCCGCTCGATGGCGTCATGGTCGGTCGCGCGGCCTGTGATTCACCCTGGTCGCTTGCGACGGTCGATAGTCTCTACTATCAGGAGGCCGATCCGCTGTCGGACCGAATCGAGGCGGCGGAGTCCATGATCGAATTTGCGGTCCGGGCGGTCGGGGAGGGCGTGCCGGCCCGAGCGGTCTTGCGGCATCTGCTGGGGCTCTTCAATGGTTTGCCGGGCGCTCGCCAGTGGCGTCGGACGCTCAGCGATGCGCAACTGCTGGAGCGTCACGGTGCCGCACTGCTCGCGCTTGCGCTCGCGCCCATGCGTGCCGGGCTTGACCAGGGCTCGGCGTCCGCCCGATCAGGGCAGGTTCAGAGTGCCGATGTCTGAAGTGCAGTCAGGACGTGCCCGAGGCAGTCTGGCGCCGGAGCCGCACGTAGAAGAGGATCGCGCCGAACGCCGCGCCGGCGAACACGGCCTCGATCCAGCCGAGCACGGCGCTCGTGCCGGGATCGCTCGCGCCACGAACCAGACCCTCCATCAGGTAGATCAGCACGATCATCGACCACCACTGATAGGTGCGGATCTGGCCGCGGTAAAGGGCCGGCAGGGCGATGGCAAGCGGAACGACCTTGAGCGCGAGCAGCCAGGCACCCGGTCGCAGGGGGGCGAGCCAAAGCTCCCAGGCGAGCCCCAGTACGATCAGCGCACTAAAGAGCCCAACAATCAGTCGGCGCAACAGGGTTTCAGTCATATCGGACAGAATTATAGGCGCGGCCTGTCGGGACTCCCCCTCGCCCTAAGGGATCTGATCATTGACATGCTGACTCAGGCGCGCCGGCTCCGCCTGCAGCAGGCCGCCGCGAGTCTTGCGTTTCTCTCGATGCTCGCTGCAGTACCCATTGTTTCGATTGCGCTCGCCGTCCTCGCGGCGCTGCCTCTGTTCGGTCGACTCAGGGACGATCTCCAGTCGTTTCTGTACGGCAACCTCTTTCCCGAGGCGTTCAATCAAACCGTCATCGAGCGCCTGAACGAATTCGCCGAGCGAGCGGGCAGTCTGTCCTCGATCAGTGCCCTGGCGTTTTTCCTGACCGCCATCGCTGCGCTGCGGGTCATCGAGCGGACCATGAACCTCATCTGGCACGTACGCAGCCGGCGCTCCTTTGCGAGGCGGCTGGGACTGTATTGGGTTGTCCTGACCCTCGGGCCCTTGTTGCTTGCCGCAACGGTCGGACTCAGCACCGAACTGATTGCCGAGACGCTCCAGAAAATTGGCGCGCCCGCGCTGCGCAGTGCGTGGTTCGGGGCTGCGCCCTGGCTGACCGGTGCTGCGGTGATCTGGCTCCTCTTCATGACCCTGCCGGCCACGCGGGTCAATGGCTGGCATGCATTGGCCGGCACGCTCCTGTCGGTGCTGATCATTGCGGCGCTCCAGCGTACGTTGACGGCCTATGTCAGGCAATTGCCGACCTACGAGGTGGTGTATGGGGCCTTTGCGGCCTTGCCCCTCTTCCTGATCTGGCTGTTCGCCGTCTGGATCGCCTTTCTTCTGGGGGCTCTCCTCGCCGCGAACCTGAAGCATTGGGGGCAGTCGCGCGAGCGGCAGCAACCCGAGTGCGCGGGTCAGTCGTTTTCGGATGCGCGGCTCGTGCTGCGGGCGCTCGTGCAGGTCTCAGCGGGGAGGGTTGAGGCTGCGCTGGCGGTCTCCCAATTGCGCGAGGCCTTTGCGGGTGACGGCGAACGAATCGAGGCGACGGGTTTGCTGCTGGAAGAAACCCGCTACATCATTCGTTATCTGCCCCTCGCGGATATCGAGGCTGCCAAGGGAGCTCGGCCCGCGCGTCGCCTGGTGGGTGGACCGGGGGACATCTGGCTCGAGCGCTGGGCCTGGCGGGAGGACCCGAGCGCGCTTACGCTCAGGCCGCTCTTTGATCGCTTGTGGTGGGGGAGTCAGGGCCCACCCCTTGCGAGGCCTGAATGGGACCTGCCGGCAGACTTTCTCGATCGGTCGCTCGCGTCCGGCTGAGGGCCGCTAGCCGACGGCATCGTCGCTCGAATCAGCGCTTCGCGAGGCCGTCGGACCGACGCCGCCCACGCCCTCAGGCGACGGGCTTCGCCCCCTCGTGTCGATTTAGGAAGGTCTTCAGTGCCCGGAGCACCTCAGCAGGTTTCTCGGCCATCATCGCGTGTCCGCAATCGGGAATGCGGATCACTTCGGGTTCGCCTGCACCGATCGATCGCAGCCTCTGGCCCACGGCGGCCACCAAGGATGTCGCCGCTCGGGGCGGGGTCATCAAATCGCGCTGGCCGCTGATGAAAAGCGTGGGGCAGGTTAGCCGGGCCGCCGCCTCGAGCGCGCCCTGATAGGCGTTACAGGCCGCAAAATCATTGAGGAGCACGCCCGGCGCTTGCCGCTCCATCAACCGCCGGTTCTGGTTGAAGATCGAAAAGCCGGGGCCCGGGCAGCCCGGCAGGGCGTTGATCGTCGAATGGGACCAGGCGTTGATCAGGTCGAAAGCGCGTGCCTCGTCGTCGCGCGCTGCATTCAATAGCGCGGGCGACACCTGCATCGGCGCCGAGGTGCCGAGCAGTGAGAGGGTGCATACTGCAGCGGGCCGCCGAGCGGCTGCCTCAAGCGCAATCAGTGAGCCCATGCTGTGACCGATCAGGCTTGTCCTCGGAATGGCGGCCGCATCGAGGACATCAAGCACCCAGTCGGCCAGATCTTCGATCGACGAACGGACGGGGCCCGGGCTGCGGCCATGGCCGGGAAGATCGAGTGCGAGTACGGCATATCCATGGTGGGCCAGGTAGCGCGACTGAAGGATCCACACGCTGTGGTCGTGCTGGGCACCGTGGATGAAAACAATCGTCGGCTCGCCCTCACGGGCAGGGCATCCGCCCGAGTACGCGTAGGCATCGACCCGACTCGATCGCAGGCGCATGACAGCTCAGCCTTTTTCGGCCGCACGAAGGGCGGTCTTGAGGTCGGCGATCAGGTCCTCGGGGTCTTCGAGGCCGATCGATACGCGAAGGGTGCCCTCGCCGATACCCATCCTCGAGAGGGCCGCCGCATCCATCCTGAAGTGGGTCGTACTGGCAGGGTGGATGACCAGTGACCGGGCATCGCCCACATTGGCCAGATGGGAAAAGATCCGGAGCGCTTCGACGAAACGCCTGCCGCCCGCCCGATCGGTTTTCAGCTCAAAACTGAATACGGCACCACTGCCCCTCGGAAGCAGGCGTTGGGCCAGAACGTGGTCGGGATGGTCGGGCAGATCCGGGTAAGACACGGACCGCACCATCGGATGGTCGGCGAGAAACCGGGCAATGATGTGGGCGTTGCTCACGTGCCGCTGCATCCTGAGTGGAAGGGTCTCGATGCCCTGCAGGATCTGGAAGGCGTTGAACGGACTCATGCAGGCGCCGAAGTCACGCAAGCCCTCTCGCCGTGCACGCAACAGAAACGGAGCCACTGTGGATTCCTCGGCAAATACCATCCCGTGAAAGCCCTCATAAGGCTCGGTCAACTCCGGGAATCTGCCCGATGCCTCCCAGTCGAATCGACCTGTGTCAACCACGAGCCCGCCGATCACGGTGCCGTGACCGCTGAGGAATTTGGTGGCGGAGTGCACGATCAGGTCCGCGCCGTGATCGGCCGGACGCATCAGCCAGGGCGTCGTGAAGGTCGAGTCGACCAGAAGCGGCAGACCCGCTTCGTGCGCAATGGCTGAGACGGTCGGGATGTCGAGCACGTCGAGCCCAGGGTTGCCGAGTGTTTCGCCAAACAGCAACCTGGACTCGGGTCGAATCGCCGCTCGCCACGCTTCGGGGTCGCCGGGGTCTACGAAGCTGGTCTCGATCCCAAAGCGCCTGAGGGTGTAACGAAGCAAATTGTGCGAGCCGCCGTAGAGCGCCCTGGAGGCAACGATATGTGAGCCCGCACCGGCGATCGTTGCGATGGCAAGATGAAGGGCGGCCTGCCCGCTCGCGGTGGCAATCGCTCCCACCCCGCCCTCGAGCGCCGCGATGCGTTCCTCGAGCGCTGCA